>CAZMLS010000033.1:0-16265 GCA_964567215.1 uncultured Atribacterota bacterium
TTAGTATTTTCTTTACTAGATACTAGATACTAATTTAATTGGTTAATCGGTAAATATAAGATTTTCTTGACAGAGAAAACAAAATATGGTAAATTTAGGTTTGTGCAATTTTACTTATAGGAGTATCTTTAAATGAGACAAAGAATTATTTTAACTTGTAGTAAGTGTAAAAATAGAAATTATTATCAATACAAAAATAAAAAGAACACACCAGAAAAGATTGAACTAAAAAAATATTGTAAATTTTGCAAAATACATACTTTACATAAGGAAATAAAAAAAGATTCCTAAAAAATCATTTAGGTCCGTAGCTCTAACGGCAGAGCACCGGACTCCAAATCCGGGTGTTGCAGGTTCGAATCCTGCCGGGCCTGCCATTTTTCATTAGTAAGGATAATAAAAATAAAATATGAGAGAAAAAAATGAAATCAAAAAAAATCTTTAATAAAATTGGTAGTTTTTTAAGAGAGGCAGTATATGAGTTAAAAAAAGTCATATGGCCAAACAAAAATGAGCTTAAAAATAGTACGGTGACAGTTATTTCTGCAATTATTATAATTTCAGTTTTTATTGGTTTGGTTGATTTGATATTTACCAACATACTGACTTTATTTATGCAGTAAAATTAAACAAAAAATGTTTTTTTATTATTTTACACAAACAAAGGAAAAGTAATTAATGATAATGGTATCAACAAAAAAAAAATGGTATGTAGTACATACTTATTCGGGATACGAGAATAAAGTAAAAATCAATTTGGAGCAAAGAATAAGTTCTATGGGAATGCAAGATCAAATTTTTCAAATACTAATTCCCACGGAAAGAGTTTTAGAAGTAAAATCCGGCAAGAGAAAATATGTCCAAAAAAAGGTATTTCCCGGGTATGTTGTTGTAGAAATGATATTAAATAATGAATCCTGGCAGACGGTAAGAAACACTCCGGGAGTTACTCGATTTGTTGGGGCAGGGGGGAAACCTGTACCTTTAAAGAAAAATGAAATAGAAAATATTTTAAAGCAAATGGGTAAAGGTGAAAAAATACCTACGCTGAATATTGATGTAGGAGAGATGGTGAGAATCATCATTGGCCCATTTACAGGGTATTCCGGCAAGGTTAGAGAAATAGATCAGGAGAAGGCTAAACTTAAAATATTTATTTCTATTTTTGGTCGGGAAACATCCGTTGAATTGGATTTCAATGATGTTGAAAAGTATTAATTAATTAGATTTAGCAAGGCGCTTAGAATTGCTAAAAAATATTTATTGAATAGTATCTAGTTTAACAGTTTCCTGGTTAGTAAATTTAGAAGAGCGGTTGATTAATTTATTATTAATATATTAAATAGTTGTATATATTTTAATTAAACAACAAACTAATTACCAAATAACCAGCTAACTAAGGAGGAAGTTAATGGCAAAAAAAATAAAATCTATAATAAAATTACAAATACCTGCGGGCAATGCTAATCCCGCACCCCCTGTTGGACCAGCTTTGGGACAACACGGATTAAATATAATGGAATTTTGTAAAACTTTTAATAGTCGGACTAAACAGGATGTCGGAACAGTCATTCCGGTAATAATTAGTGTATACGAAGATAGAACATTTACTTTTATTTGTAAAAAACCACCGGTGGCATTTTTATTAAAAGAAGCCGCTGGATTAGAAAAGGCATCCGGGGTTCCAAATAAAGAAAAAGTTGCCAAACTATCTCGTGAAAAGATAGAAGAGATAGCAAAACGTAAAATGCCGGATCTAAATACAAATAATTTGGAAAGTGCGGTAAAAATAGTAGCAGGTACTGCTAGAAGTATGGGTATAGAAATAGAGAACAGTTAATTTTATGTGGAAGGATAAAATCCATTATTACCACAAGGAGGAAAGTAATGTCCCAAAAAAGAGGAAAGAAATATCTAGAAAAAATAGAAAAATATAAAAAGGATGATTTTTACGAACCGGAAGAAGCTATAGGTTTGGCAAAAGAACTTCATTGGACAAAATTTGAAGAAACTATTGATATTGCAATGAAGCTGGGGATAGATACCCGAAAAGCGGAAGAACAGGTACGTGGTGCCGTTGATTTACCCCATGGAACCGGGAGAAAAGTAAAAGTAGTAGTTTTTGCACAGGGAGAAAAGGCAAAAGAGGCTGAAGAAGCCGGAGCAGATTTTGTGGGTGCTGATGATTTAGCTGAGAAAATAAAAAGCGGCTGGACTGATTTTGACAGTACTATTGCAACACCGGATATGATGAAAATTGTCGGTAAATTGGGGAGAGTTTTAGGTCCTCGCGGTTTAATGCCTAATCCGAAAGTTGGAACCGTTACTTTTGATATAAGAAATACTGTAAAAGCAATAAAGGCAGGAAAGGTAGAGTACAGAGCGGATAAATTCGGAATCGTTCATGCACCATTAGGAAAAACTAATTTTGAAAAGAAAAAATTGTTAGATAATTTTGCAGTATTTGTTGAGGCAATAATAAAAGCCAAACCATCTGCTGCTAAAGGGAAATTTGTGCAAAGTGTGAATATTTCCTCAACCATGGGACCGGGCATTCGAATAGATTCTCAAAAATTAGAAACCTGGTTAGAAAGAAAAGCTTTGAAAAAATAACCTTTTAAAAGAAAATAGTCGAATATACATTTACCTTAGAAAGTAGGAGCTATTTAAAAGCTTAATAGATATTGTAAAATATCTTCCTGCCGAGGCGGAAAATGAAAATAATCCAATATTTTTATACCTTCCCAAAGATAGTTCTAAGGGAAGGTTTTTATTTGTGATAAATTATTATTGGAAAGGAGGGATTAAATTTGGCTTTAAGTAGAGATTCTAAAAAGAAAATAGTTCAAGAGCTTATCGAGAAATTAAAAAGTTCCAAGGGGATAGTTTTAACAAACTATAAAGGAATGACGGTTTTTCAAATTAATAAACTTAGAGATGAATTAAAAGAAAAAAATGTAGAATTTAAAGTTACAAAAAACACTTTACTTGAAAAAGCGGCTAAAGAAATGGAAATAGACAGGTTGACCAAGGATTTAGTTGGATGTACAGCAATTGCTTTTAGCAGTGAAGACGCTGTATCACCTGCAAAATGGCTTAAAGAATATTCAAAGAAAAATAAATTAAAATTGGAAGTTAAATCCGGATTAATTGAAGGAAAATTCTTTGAACCTGATAAAATTTTGGAAATAGCTGACATACCATCAAAAGATATTCTAATTGCCAGAGCAATTGGTGGAATTAAATCTCCAATAAATTCTTTGGTTTTTGTATTACAGGGAACTTTAAGAGGTCTTGTGTATACTTTGGAAGCAATAAAAAATGAAAAAGAGAAAGTATCTAAAGCATCACAAGTATAATTAAAAAAACAAAGGAATATTGCAATTGCGTAAGTAAAATGATTAAGGATTATTTTTATAAATAAACCGTAATATGCATTAAAAAATGAAAATAATATATTGGGAGGAGGTGAAACAGATGACAGAAAAAAAGGAAGCTTTAAAAGAAAAAAAAGAGATGAAAGAAACTGAAGTAAAAAGCGCTGCATCAGTAGAAATATTAGAAAAAATTGAAAAAATGACCGTATTGGAATTAGCTGAATTAGTAAAAGCATTAGAAGAAAAATTTGGAGTAAGCGCCGCTATCCCTATGGCACCAGCAGCCGGAGTCGCGGGAAATGGTGCAGAAGCGGAAAAGGAAGAAGAAAAAACCAGTTTCAATGTAATCTTAAAGGAAATAGGAGCTAATAAAATAAAAGTAATCAAAGAAATAAGAACAATTACTGCTTTAGGTTTAAAAGAATCTAAAGATTTAGTTGAAGGTGCACCCAATACTGTAAAAGAAAATGTTGACAAAAAAGAAGCTGAAGAAATAAAAGCAAAATTGGAAGCAGTTGGCGCTGTCGCTGAAATAAAATAATAATTACAATATTTAAAAATACAGAAGATACCTTTTAATTATTTTTTAAAAGGTATCTTCTTGATTTTTTATAAAAAAAATGATAACATTATAATTTGCATAAACAATTAAAATATTGTCTATTTTAGTGAATTAATTTACATGTTTCATATATGAGCAGTCGATTATATTTTTAAAAAGCTTCATTTTTTCGGTTTATCGTATCGTCTTTAATTATATAAAATAATTAATAAGGTTGGTGTTACACTGTGCACAATAAAAAAATTCCAGTTGAAAATTTTTCAAAAATACCGGATTTATATTCATTACCCAATTTATTGGATATTCAAACAAAATCTTACAGAGATTTTTTACAAAGATTTGTATCACCTGAAAAAAGAAAGAAACAGGGATTACAAGAGATATTTTCTAAAATCTTTCCTATCCAGGATTTTACAGGTAATCTTATATTAGATTTTATCAGCTATTCTCTTGGAGAGCCTAAAGATACGGTTAGCGGATGTTTGGAAAAAGGTTCAACATATTCTGCTCCATTGGAAGTGAAAATAAATTTAATCAGTAAAAAAACAGGTGAGATTAAAGAGCAAGACGTTTTTATGGGTGATTTGCCCCTGATGACCGATACAGGAAGCTTAATTATAAATGGAGCGGAAAGAGTCGTTGTAAATCAATTGATACGATCTCCGGGGATATACTTTGATGAAGAAAGAACTGAAAACGATACCGTGTTATATAAATTTAAAATAATTCCTAATCGCGGATCATGGCTTGAATTTGGATTTGACTCTTCAAATATGATGTATGTTCGCATTGATAAGAAAAGAAAGATCCCCGCTACCACACTTTTAAGAGCTTTAGGTTATGAAAAAAATAATGAAATTGCTGATCTTTTTGATAACGAGGAGATTATAAATATAACTTTGGAAAAAGATAATACATCCAATCAAAAAGAGGCCCTGGTTGAGATATTTAGAAGATTAAGGCCCAGTGAACCACCTACGGAAAGAAATACTCGGCAATTAATCCAAAGATTACTTTTTGATCCCAAGAGATATGATCTGGCTAAGGTGGGCAGGTTTAAAATAAACAGAAAGTTAAGAATAAAAGAGAGAATATTAAATCAGATTGTTACTAAAAATATTGTAAATCCTCAAAGCAATAAGATTATCGTTAAAGCTGAAGAAAAAATAGACCAGCAAGCTATCTCTGAAATAATTTCTGCTGGCATTAAACAGGTAAAGGTCTTTAACTCAGAAAATGAAGAAGTCAATGTATTTAACGAAAAAGAAGAAACATCTTTTTTTCTTATTGACAAGGAAACCAATGAGTTAAACGAAAAAATATTCGGTATGACTGTTGCTGAAAATATTATTGATCAAAAAACCGGCGAAATTATCTGTCAAACAGGTAGTGAACTTAACAGTGATTTAATTTTTAGAATTAAAGAATTTAAGAATGAAATAAAAGTTAAAAAAGGATATTCTTTGACTAGGGAAGATATTGTAGCTTCTCTAAGGTATCTAATTAATCTTTACCGGGGAATAGGAAAAATTGACGATATCGATCATCTGGGAAACAGAAGGGTAAAGACAGCTGGAGAATTGCTTCAAGATCAGTTTTATATTGGTTTAAACCGGATGGAAAGAGTAATAAGGGAGAGGATGACCATCCAACCTGATGTATCAGCTATTACTCCTCAAGCTTTAATTAATTCAAGGCCCTTACTTGCAACAATAAGGCAATTCTTCGGAAGCAGTCAACTTTCTCAATTTATGGATCAAACTAATCCATTATCAGAAATTACGCATAAGAGAAGGCTTTCTGCATTAGGTCCTGGAGGATTAACCAGGGAAAGAGCCGGTTTTGAAGTCAGAGACGTCCATCACACACATTATGGAAGAATTTGTCCTATAGAAACACCTGAAGGCCCTAATATAGGATTAATCGGATCGCTCTGTGTATATGCACGTGTTAACGAGTTAGGATTTATTGAGACTCCTTACTTTAGGGTAGAAAATGGAAAAATAACCGATAAAATTGTTTATCTTTGTGCAGATGAAGAAGATAATTATAAAATTGCCCCTATTAGCCTGAAATTAGATAAAGATAAAAAGATTTGTCAGGAAGAAGTTCCTTGTCGATTTAGAGGTGATATTATAGAAAGCTCACCAATAGAAATAGACTTTACAGATGTTTCACCCAAACAGGTAGCAAGTATATCAGCTAATCTAATTCCTTTTTTAGACCATGATGATGCTAATAGAGCTTTAATGGGAACAAATATGCAAAGACAATCAGTTCCATTGATAAAAACGGAAATACCTTTAGTTGGAACCGGAATAGAAAAAGAAGTTGCAGTGGATTCCGGAACGGTCATTATTGCCAGACACAACGGTGTTGTTGTAAAAGTCGATGCTAATGAGATAATTATCAAGAATAACGATGATAATAATACAGAAGGATATTCATTGAAAAAATTTATGCGTTCCAATCAAGGAACCTGTATTAACCAGATACCTATTGTGAAACAGGGCGAGGAAGTAAAAAAGGGTATGGTGATAGCTGACGGTACTTTAACTTCTCAGGGTAAATTGTCTTTAGGCAGAAATATTTTAGTAGCCTATATGCCCTGGCACGGGTATAATTTTGAAGATGCCATCTTGGTCAGCAATAGAATAGTCAGAGAAGATGTACTTACTTCAATTCATATCAGTCAACAGGAGTGTGAAGCAAGGGATACGAAATTAGGTTCAGAAGAGATCACTTGCGATATTCCGAATATTGGTGAAAGCAATTTAACAAATTTAGATGAACAGGGAATTATCCGTGTCGGAGCAGAAGTAGAATCTGGAGATATACTAGTTGGGAAGGTAACTCCTAAAGGAGAAACTGATTTAGGACCTGAAGAAAGATTATTAAGAGCTATTTTTGGAGAAAAGGCGAGAGAAGTACGAGATACTTCACTTCGTGTTCCTCATGGCGAAAAGGGTAAAGTCATTGATGTAAAAGTATTTTCACGGGAGAATAATGATGAACTTTCACCGGGAGTTAATCAATTGGTAAAAGTATTTATTGCTCACATGAGGAAAATTTCCGAAGGAGATAAAATATCCGGAAGACATGGAAACAAGGGAGTTATTTCTAAAATATTGCCGGATAATGATATGCCTTTTATGGCAGATGGAACCCCTATAGACATTGTCTTAAATCCATTAGGTGTACCTTCACGAATGAATGTCGGGCAAATTTTAGAAACCCATCTGGGATGGGTGGCAAAAACTTTGGGAATTAGAGTGATTACTCCAATTTTTAATGGAGCAACAGAAAAAGAAATCGAACAAGCTTTAATTGAGTCAGGTTTGCCAAAAGATGGTAAAATAAAACTATATGACGGGAGAACCGGAAGGGCATTTGACCAAAAAGTAACGGTTGGTTATAGTTATATTTTAAAACTTGCACATTTGGTAGATGATAAAATTCATGCTAGATCTACCGGACCATATTCTTTGGTGACACAACAACCTTTAGGCGGGAAAGCCCAATTCGGAGGACAAAGATTTGGCGAAATGGAGGTTTGGGCCTTGTACGGATATGGTGCCGCATATAACCTTCAAGAACTTTTAACGGTTAAATCCGACGATGTTGTCGGAAGGATTAAAACCTACGAAGCTATAGTAAAAGGAGAGGATGTTCCGGTCCCCGGGATGCCTGAATCATTTAAAGTGCTGGTAAAAGAATTGAAAAGTTTAAGCTTGGATGTTAAAATAATGAATTCGCAAGGAAAAGAAATAGATATAAGAGGAGATATTGATGCAAAGGACGAGACGAATGATAATTTACTTAAAGTGCTATCTGAATAACCGACTTGAAATTATTATTTCTCATTAATGAAAATCTTTATATATCAAGCTTGTTTTTAAAGAATAATATCCATAAGGGGAGGGAACGATATTGAAAAATTCGGGTAATATTAACTCGATCAAGATTGGTCTGGCTTCACCGGAGAAAATAAAGGAATGGTCTCGTGGAGAAGTAAAAAAACCAGAGACAATAAATTATAGAACATTAAAGCCGGAAAAAGACGGTCTGTTTTGTGAAAAAATATTCGGACCGGTAAAAGATTGGGAATGTAGCTGTGGAAAATATAAAAGAATAAGGTATAAGGGTGTTATTTGCGATCGTTGTGGAGTAGAAGTTACAAAATCTATTACCAGAAGAGAAAGGATGGGCCATATTAAGCTGGCCGCTCCTGTTTCACATGTTTGGTATTTTAAAGCTATTCCCAGTCCCCTATCTTTACTCTTAAATATTTCTCCTCGAAATTTGGAAAAAATATTATACTTTGCTCCGGATCGCAGGAGAGAACAACTATATGAAATTATTGAAGAGGGCGGAACAGATTTAGAAAAAGGCGATATTATTTTAGATACCGAATATCATATTCATAAAAAATACAATGATCAATTAATCGCAGAACAGATATTCCGATTGAATAAGATAAAAAACTTTCCTTACAAAATAAACGACATTATTACCGAAGAAGAAAATAAAGAATTAGAAGATAATTTTGGAAAGATATTTTGCCAAAATGAATTAGTACCTTTTATTAAAAATGAGAAGGAATTGGATGAAATAGAAAATGATATTCAAGATGAGATAATCGAAGAAAGAAATAAAAAATACCGAATTGTTAAAATTGATGGTTTGGTTTCTGAAACATATTTAAAAAAACTTATGGAAGTTCAAGGTAATTCCCTTTCGTCAAAAATGGAAACACAGAATATCGAAGAATCCTGCTATATAGTAATAAATCCGGGAAATACCTCATATAAAAAAGGTGAGATAATTTTAGAAATTGAAAATGATCGCTTAAGCCTTTATGATTCTGAATTCAAAGCGGGTATCGGTGCTGAAGCAATTAAAGAATTACTGAAAAATATTAACCTGGAAAAACTGGTTTTAGAGCTCCGCGAAGAAATAAAAAAATCAAGCGGGCAAAAGACGAAAAAGCTTGTTAAGCGGTTACAGATTGTTGAGGCTTTTCGAAAATCAAATTATAAGCCTGAATGGATGATCCTGGAAATTATTCCGGTTATTCCTCCGGATCTAAGACCGATGGTTCAGTTGGAGGGTGGTCGTTTTGCAACTTCTGATTTAAATGATTTGTACAGAAGAGTAATTAATCGAAATAACCGACTAAAAAGATTGCTAGAACTTGGAGCCCCCGAGATTATCATTAAGAATGAAAAGCGCATGCTTCAGGAAGCAGTAGATTCGCTCATAGATAATGGACGAAGAGGAAGAGCAGTATTGGGAGCGGGAAATAGACCTCTAAAATCCTTAAGTGATATGTTAAAAGGAAAAAAAGGAAGATTTAGACAAAATTTATTAGGAAAAAGGGTAGATTATTCAGGAAGATCAGTAATTGTTGTTGGGCCGAATCTAAAATTCCATCAATGCGGATTACCCAAAAAAATGGCTTTGGAGCTTTTCAAGCCGTATGTGATGCGGGAATTGGTTAAAAAAGATTTAGCTCATAACATTAAAACAGCAAAAAAGATGGTAGATAAAGGAAGTCCTGAGGTATGGAATATATTGAAAAGCATTATTGAAGATCGGCCAATTCTTTTAAATAGAGCGCCAACATTACATCGTTTGGGAGTTCAGGCTTTTAAACCCATTCTGGTGGAGGGGAGCGCTATTCAAATTCATCCTTTGGTATGTGCTGCGTTTAATGCTGATTTTGATGGAGACCAAATGGCAGTACATATACCTATTTCTCCGGAAGCTCAAGCGGAGGCGGAAACTTTGATGCTTTCTTCGAGAAATATACTTTCACCATCTAATGGTTTCCCCATCGCCTTACCAAGTCAGGATATCATTTTAGGTTGTTATTATTTGACTATGAAGGAAAATAATAAAAAGGGAGAAGGAAAAATATTCGGCACTTCTTATGAAGCGATAAGGGCTTATGAAGATGATGTTGTTTCATTACATGCAAAAATCAGATTTAGAATCGGTCATTCTCTAAAAGATACAACTATAGGGAGAATTATTTTTAACGAAGTCCTTCCGGAAAATATGGATTTTATGAATTTAACGATTAACAAAAAATCCCTGGAAAAAATTATTTCATTTGTTTATCGAAAATATGGTGCAGATAACACGGTAGATATATTGGATAAAATTAAAGATTTAGGTTTTGATTTTGCGACATCTTCCGGAATTTCCATTGGAATTGCCGATTTGGAAATACCTTCCTCCAAAGATAAAATCATAGATGAAACTGAAAAAGAAGTAGATAAAATCCAGGAACAATACAATTATGGATTGATTATGGAAGATGAAAGGGAGCAAAAGATTGTGAATTCCTGGACGAAAGCGTCCAATGATGTTGTTGACGCTATTTTAAAAAATTTGAGTAAATTTAATCCTTTGTTTATCATGGCGGATTCCGGAGCTCGGGGAAGTAAACGTCAGATTGGACAATTGGCAGGAATGCGTGGATTAATGGCTGACCCATCCGGAAAAATCATTGAATACCCTATCAGGTCTAATTTTAGGGACGGGCTTTCAGTATTGGAATATTTTATATCAACACATGGAGCCCGAAAAGGATTAGCGGATACAGCGCTTAGAACATCAAAATCCGGTTATTTAACCAGAAGATTGGTTGATGTAGCACAAGATGCTATTATTAGAGAAAAAGATTGTGGTACTACGGATGGAATAATAATTAGAGCTTTTCAGGAAGATGGCACTATTATAGAAACTTTAGAAGAAAGATTAGTTGGTAGAACAACTCAGGAAGAGGTAGTAGATCCCAAAACAGGAAAGATAATAGTCGAAATGGGAGAAGAAATTAACGAGGAAAAGGCTAAAAAGATAGCTGAATCGGGAATAGATGAAGTTAAGGTAAGATCTGTTCTGACCTGTATGGCAGAGCATGGAATATGTGCGAAGTGTTATGGTAAAGATATGGCGACAGGAAAAATGGTAAATATTGGAGAAGCAGTTGGAGTTATTGCTGCACAATCTATCGGTGAACCGGGTACGCAATTAACCTTAAGAACATTCCATACCGGCGGAATAAAAATCTCCGGTGAAGATATTACTTTAGGGCTTCCCAGGGTAGAACAACTCTTTGAAGTAAGGAAACCGAAAAAACAAGCAGTAATTAGTGAGATAAATGGAATAGTAGGTGAAATTACGAATGACGAGAATAATCGAAAAAAGATAAAAATTATTCCGGAATCGTCTAATAATAATCAAATGAATAAGGAAGAAAAGGAAAAAGTCTATAATATTTCGAAAGATTTAAGGATAGTGGTTGAAAAGGATCAGAAAATAACTGCAGGCCAAAGGTTAACCATTGGATTTATTGATCCCCATGATATATTAAAAATTCAGGGCATTAAAGCGGTTCAGGAATATTTACTAAAAGAGATTCAAGCAGTATATAGATCTCAGGGAGTAACTATAAATGATAAACACATAGAAACAATAATTAGGCAAATTGCACGATTAAATATGATTTATATTCGATCAGCAAGGGATGCGGAATTATTATCGGGAGAATTAGTGTATATCTCTGATTTTGAAAAAGCTAATCGTGCAATTGTAAAGGAAAATGATGAAATTGTTTTAAAGAATTCTGAATTATTAGAGAATAAAATTACTCTAAACGCTTTAACCAATGAAAAAACCGGTGAAGTAATCTTTGAAAAAAATGAAAAGATAACGAATAAAAGTATTTCCAAAATAGAAAAAAATGAATTTAGCGAATTGAAAATAAGAGATAAGGAAAATAAAAAATATTGCATAGTAAAAGGAGTAAATGCCTTTATCAGTAAAATTACCGATTATATTTTAATTTCGGAGCCAGATATTAAACCTGAAAACAATGAAATAGAGAATGAGGTAATTAAAAAACATTTAAAGGGCAATATGATTATTGACAAAGAGATTGCAATAGAAATAATTAAAAATGGCAGAATTTTTATCACATGTGTTAATTCTGAAGTTCATGGGAAATTAGAAGGAAAAATTATTGCAGAGGATATTGTTGATCCGGAAAGTTCCCAAATTTTGCATAGTAAAAATACGGAATTATCCATTTCGGATATTGACAAATTGATTGGTAAAAAAATTGAAACCGTAAAATATTGGGCAGATGTAAAAGAATTGTCTCTAAGAGACGGTATTGCCAAGTTGATTAAGGATGAAATTATCGGACAACCTATTGGTGAAGATATGACTGATCCGATAAGTGGTGAAATCCTTGCTGCCAAAGGGCAGGTAATTAGTAAGAATTTAATTAAAAAAGTACTTTCTTCTAAAGTAAGTGATATTCCTTTAGAGGATGGTAGATATTTTTCTTTAGAAGGGCGGCTTTTAGATTATCTTTATAAAAACGTAGTAGGCAAAATTTCTGCTGAAGAGATAAAGGACCCTGAAACGGGTGAATTATTAGTCAGTTCAGGTAAAAAAATTACTAAAAAAAATGTAGCTGAAATAAGTAATAGACGTTTGGATTTGCTAAAAATAAGAGAAGATAATAAAATGGTTGAATTTGATGTTATTGAAAATATTGGTTTTATTAGAAGAAAGAAATTCCCCGCAATCGGGATGCCGATTATTCAAGGTATTACCCATGCTTCTCTGTCAACGGAGAGCTTTCTTTCGGCAGCTTCTTTCCAAAGAACTACGCATGTATTAACCAATGCCGCTATCAAAGGTAAAGAGGATAAGCTTTACGGATTAAAAGAAAATGTCATTATAGGAAATATTATTCCCGCAGGAACAGGTTTGGACAAATACGGAAAAGCGCAAATTGATTTCATTCGTGAAGATGAGCAAAAAGTAGAAGAAATCTTTAAAAATTTAAAAGATAACGAGAGCGAAAAAGAAAAAGACGTATTGTCAGAAGAAATCGAAGAGATAACTGATAAAATTGATTTACCGGAGAAAAAATATGAAAAATAGATTGGTTTTCGAGATTACTCACCAAAGATTATAAAAATTCTTTGCAGAAAGGTTGACATCAAATAATGATACTGTTAGAATATAAAAGTATTTTTAAAAAAATGAGTTAAAGCAATAAAACTTAGGTAAAGGAAGGTAAAATATGCCTACCATAAATCAATTAATTAGAAAAAGTAGAAAAAAAATATTAAAGAAATCTGGAACACCTTCTTTAAAAGGTTCACCTTTAAAGAGAGGTGTTTGTACAAGAGTATGGACGATAACCCCTAGAAAACCTAATTCAGCATTAAGAAAAGTGGCGCGTGTAAGGTTAACCAACAATATGGAAGTTACAGCGTATATCCCGGGAATAGGACATAACTTGCAAGAGCATTCCATTGTACTTTTAAGAGGCGGTAAAGTAAGAGATTTACCAGGTGTCAGATACCATGTAGTTAGGGGAGTTTTGGATGCAACCGGTGTCGAAAACAGAAACCAGGGGCGCTCTCGATATGGTGCTAAAAAACCTAAAAAAACTGAGAAAAAATAACTTAAAATCCAGCTGCAATCTTATGATTGTATTAGAAAAGTGAAAGATAGAGGTGGCGAATAATGTCTAGAAGAAGAAGGGCAGTAAAAAGAGTAATAACACCGGATCCCGTATATCATGATAAAAATATGACAACATTTATCAATAAGCTTATGCTTGACGGAAAAAAGAGTAAAGCAGAGAGTATTTTTTACAAAGCTATTGATATTGCTGCAAAAAAAACAAACAAGAAACCTCTGGAAGCTTTTAATCTGGCATTGCAAAATGTTATGCCGGTATTAGAAGTAAAATCGAGAAGAGTCGGAGGGGCAAGCTATCAGATTCCGATAGAGATAAGTTCGGATAGAAGAATGACTTTAGGAATGAGATGGCTTATTGGTTTTGCAAGAAAAAAAACCGGTAAACCTATGCATGAAAAATTAGGTCTGGAACTTGTTGACGCAGTGAACAGCACAGGATTGGCTGTTAAGAAAAAAGATGACACCCATAAGATGGCAGAAGCCAATAAAGCTTTTGCACATTATAGATGGTAGATGAAATAGTCGTTAGCGAATAGTGAATAGTCGTTAGTAAGGATAAGATTAAGAAAGAGAATACAAGATAATTTAGTTAGCCGGTTACTTAGTTAACTAGTTAAGAAAATCAAAGAATAAGATAAAGAAAAAAAACATATATTAATGTGAATTAAGGTTGTAAGGATAGAATTTTTTAAATAATGAATACAAAAATATCAAAAAATAAAATAAGAAATATTGGAATCATGGCGCATATTGATGCAGGAAAAACTACAGTGACTGAAAGGATACTTTATTATACCGGAAAAGTACACAAAATGGGTGAAGTTCACGAGGGTTCTGCTACCATGGATTGGATGCCTCAAGAAAAAGAAAGAGGAATCACGATTAGTTCTGCGGTAACGACTTTAAATTGGAAGGAACATCGAGTTAATATTATTGATACACCAGGGCACGTAGATTTTACAGTTGAAGTTGAACGATGTTTGAGAATACTTGATGGTGCTGTTGCAGTTTTTTGTGCAGTAGGAGGGGTTGAGCCTCAATCAGAAACGGTATGGCATCAAGCAGACAGATATAGTATTCCCCGGTTAATTTTTATTAATAAAATGGACAGGGTTGGAGCAGATTTTTATCAAACCGCAAAAATGATACAAGAAAAATTAGCTGCTCATACGGTCATTGTACAATTACCATGGGGAAATGAAGAAAACTTTAAAGGTATTATTGATTTAATAAAAATGAAAGCCTACTCTTATACATTAGATGATTTAGGTTCGACTTATGAGGAAGTTGAAATTCCTGTTGAAATGAAAGAACCAGCAAAAAAATATCGCCATTTAATGTTGGAAAGTTTGGCTGAACACAATGAAGATATTATGGAAGCATACATTAATGAAAAAGATGTAGAAGATGAAATTATATATAAAACAATTCGAAAAGCAACCCTTAAGTCTGAAATATTTCCAGTTTTATGTGGTACTGCATTAAAAAATAAAGGCATTCAACTATTGCTTGATGC
Source organism: uncultured Atribacterota bacterium (assembly GCA_964567215.1). Lineage (GTDB taxonomy): Bacteria > Atribacterota > Phoenicimicrobiia > Phoenicimicrobiales > Phoenicimicrobiaceae > JAYEGH01. The sequence goes on from CAZMLS010000033.1 coordinate 14,969, forward strand.
AACGATTAGCTATTTACCTTCTCCTGTTGATATTCCTCCGGTGAAAGGGAAGGATCCGTTAAGTGATAAAGGAATAACTAGACTGCCAGAAGATAAAGAACCTTTTGCTGCATTGGTCTTTAAAATAATGACAGATCCTTACATTGGAAAATTAAGTTTTATTAGAGTGTATTCCGGTACCTTAAAATCAGGAACATACATCTATAATTCAAATAAAGAGATTAAAGAGAGAGTAAATAGACTGGTTATGATACACGCTGATCACAGAGAAGATGTAAAAGAAATATACGCTGGTGATTTGGGAGCAATAATAGGATTAAAAAAATCAACAACCGGAGATACTATTTGTGATGATAAAAAACCTATAATTTTAGAATTAATGAAATTTCCTGAACCGGTTATTTCTATAGCAATTGAACCAAAAAGTAAAACTGAGCAAGATAAAATGGCAATAGCGTTGGATAAATTATCAGAGGAAGACCCGACTTTTATCAGGAACTTCAATTCTGATACCGGTCAGACGATCATTTCGGGGATGGGAGAATTACATTTAGAGATTATCGTTGATCGATTATTCAGGGAATTTAAGGTAGAAGGAAATGTTGGAAAACCCAAGGTTGCTTATAAAGAGACCATTGAAAAGGCTGCAGAATCAAGACAAAAATTTATTCGACAATCCGGGGGAAGAGGTCAATATGGAGATGTCACTCTTTCCGTTGAACCTTATAGTGAGGAAGATTTTAAATTTATCAATAGAATTGTTGGTGGTGTTATCCCCAAAGAATATATTCCCGCTGTTGAAAGTGGTGTACTTGAAGCAATGCAGAGTGGAGTTTTGGCGAATTATCCGGTAACCAATGTTAAGATCACTTTATTGGATGGTTCTTATCATCCGGTTGATTCATCAGAGATTGCTTTTAAAATTGCTGGATCCATGGCTTTTAAGGAATGCATGAGAAAAGCTAAACCGGTACTTTTGGAACCGATCATGGAAGTTGAAGTGTCAACTCCCGAAGAATACATGGGAAATTTAATTAGCGATCTAAGTTCAAGAAGAGCAAAAGTGGAAGGCATTGAAGCAAAAGCTAAATCAAAAATTATCACTGCTTATGTTCCTTTAGTGGAAATGTTCGGTTATGCAACAAGTTTAAGATCTATTTCCCAGGGAAGAGCAACTTTTACCATGCAATTTTTATATTACGGTAAAGTACCGGATAATGTAGCTAAAGAAATCTTAGTTTAATTATATCAAGATAATCATATTTTATATTTCCAAGGAGGAAAATAACAAATGGCA
>CAZMLS010000034.1:0-7195 GCA_964567215.1 uncultured Atribacterota bacterium
GGACATCTCATTCTTAATTATACATGGATGATGAGATGATTCGCATATACATATAATAGAAGACAGTCTGCCTCAATTTAAAATGCGAGTACTCCATTTCTTTCCTCATAATGAGAAAAAATGGGTCAGGTCTCAACATTTGACATAAATAACTTTCAGGTAAGTCGGCTAAGAAATTTATGTCAAATGTTGAGACCTGACCCTAAAGACTTTCTTAACTTTCAGATTTTTTTCTATTTTTGCTTTTGTGTTGATAAAATGATATTATATTTCTTGAAAGTGTTATAAATAGCATTTTGGAGAAATAAGATGAATTTTTTAGAATTAAAGAATGAATTGAAGGATTTCACGATATTTTCCTTGAATGAGATTAGAAACATTGAACCTGATTTTCATCGGAGAAGGTTGAATGAGTGGCAGGATAAGGGTTATATTAAGAAAATTATTCGTGGATATTATATCTTTTCCGATTTAGAACTTAGCGAGGAAATTTTATTTAAGATTGCCAATCGCATTTATTTGCCATCTTATATCTCTTTGGAAAGCGCCTTATCTTATTATCATCTTATTCCCGAAAGCGTTTATGGAATTACCTCTATTTCTACTCGAAAGACGTATCATTTTGTTACATCTATCGGAGAATTTATTTATCGGACTTTAAAGCCTTCCCTTTTTTTTGGTTATGACTTAATAAAGTTTCATGAAAAATATCTAAAAATGGCCTGTATGGAAAAGGCTTTGTTGGACTATTTTTACTTACATCCAGATATAGAAACAGGGCAGGATTTTGACAGTTTACGAATTAATAAAGAGATGTTTTTTAACCAGGTTAGTCAACCTAAATTAATGAATTTTTTAGAAAAGTTTAATCAAAAGAAATTAACCGGAAGAATGAATCATTTTTGGAGTTATGTGAAAAATGCTTGATTTAAAACAGATAGAATCATTTTATCCAGAAAATTTAAGAATCTTTAAAAGGAATTTACTCAGGGAATATTTACAATATGTTATATTAGATATTATTTACAGTTCCGGGCATGGAAACCGGTTAATTTTTATGGGTGGGACGGCAATCCATATGATTCATGGCGTTCGACGGTTTTCTGAAGATTTAGATTTTGATAATAGGGGTTTAAAGAAAGAAGACTTTGAAGACTTATCAGGTAAAATATTACGGCAATTAGAGTTACATGGTTATTCTGTGGAGATAGAAAATAAATTTAAAAGTGCTTTTCATTGTTTTGTAAAATTCCCCGGAATATTTTATCAACACGGCATTTCCGGTCATAGCCGGGAAAAGTTAACCATTCAAATTGGTTGCGAACCTCAAAATGTCAATTATAAAGCCGAGAGAGTTATTTTAAATAAGTTTGATATTTTTATGAAAATCAATGTCGTACCACCGGATATATTATTAGCTCAGAAAATATTAGCTGTTTTATATCGTCCCAGACCGATGGGAAGAGATTTCTATGATGTCATTTTTCTTTTTTCCAAAAAAAATCCTAATTATTATTATCTAAAAAAGAAAATGAAATTGAAAGAAGAAACCGGGATAGAGAAGATTAAAAAGAAGTTGCTGTTAAAGTGTGAAAAGATAAATTTTAAAAAATTAGCTGAAGAGGTGAAGCCTTTTTTGTTTTATCCACGTGATGCTGAAAAAATAATTTTATTCCCTGATTTTATTAAAACAAAAATATAAAATACCTGGCTTCAAAGAAAGTTTTAATTCAAGTTGTACAACTCTATATATAAATAGTATAATTAAAATTAATTCGTTGCTCGTACTATACGAATTAATCAGGAAAAATGAGAAAAAATGGGTCAGGTCTCAAATGTTGAGACCTGACCCTGAAGATACCCTATGGAGATGATTCCAGTGAATAAAAAAATGAACAAAGGCCAAATAAAAGCAATAAGGGGAAGCGTCATTGATGCTTTTTTCCCGCTATTTATTCCCAAGATCAATAACCAGTTAAAATCCGGAGAAGCGATTATCGAAGTGACCCTTCATCTGAATGCTAAGACGGTGAGAGGCATTGCTCTGACCCCTACCCAGGGATTAAAAAGAGGCGATGAAATCCTTGATATGGGCCATTCCCTGCAAGTGCCGGTGGGACCTGGATTATTGGGACGGATGTTTAATGTTTTTGGAGAGCCGATTGATGGAGGGAAAAGTTTCACTGCTAAAAAATTAGTGCCCATTTATAAAAAATCTCTTTCCCTATCCGAACGAACGACTGCAACCGATATTTATGAGACCGGCATAAAAGTGATTGATGTTCTGGCTCCTTTGGAAAAAGGGGGAAAAGCCGGTTTGTTTGGCGGTGCCGGAGTTGGTAAAACGGTGCTTATTATGGAGATGATTCATAATATGGCTTTAGAACATGAAGGGGTGAGTCTCTTTTGCGGGATTGGCGAACGTTCCCGAGAAGGGGAAGAATTATATCGGGAAATGCAAAAGACGGGGGTTTTGAAACAGGCTGTTTTGATGTTTGCCCAGATGAATGAACAACCCGGTGCCCGGTTTAGAGTGGGGCATGCGGCTTTGACCATGGCAGAATATTTTCGGGATGAAGTCAAACAGGACGTGCTTTTATTGATTGATAATATATTCCGCTTTGTCCAGGCCGGGGCAGAAGTATCCGGTCTATTGGGAGAGCTGCCTTCCCGGGTAGGATATCAACCTACCATGGCCAGTGAGATTGCTGATTTTGAAGAAAGGATTTGTAATTCCTCTACCGGGTCTATTACTTCTATTCAGGCAGTCTATGTGCCTGCTGATGATTTTACCGACCCTGCTGCTGTGCATACCTTTAGCCATCTTTCTTCATCGGTGGTACTTTCCAGAAAGCGCGCCAGTCAGGGATTGTATCCGGCAGTTGATCCTTTGAATTCTGCTTCAAATATGCTGACACCGACGGTGGTCGGCCAAAGGCATTACCAGATAGCCCGGGAAATTAAACAAAATTTAGCGGAATATGAAGAATTAAAAGATATTATTTCCATGTTGGGCTTGGAGGAATTATCCAAAAATGACCAGAAAACAGTCAATCGTGCCCGGCGTCTGGAAAAATTCTTAACTCAGCCTTTTGCGACCACAGAGCAGTTTATCGGCAATGAAGGCCGACGGGTGAGTCTGGCAGAATCATTGGAAGGGTGTGAAAAAATCTTAAATGATGAGTTTGCCAGTTATTCCGAACAATCCCTTTATATGATTGGTTCTATAGAAGAAGCGAAAAATGATTGATTTAAAGATATTGTTACCCGAGAAAACCTTTTTAAAAAAAGAAGTCAAAAAAATAACGGCAGAAGCAGAAAACGGATGGTTTTGCCTGTTGCCCAAACATGTTGATTTTACTACTTCCTTAACACCGGGAATTTTAATCATTACCACGGTAGAGGGGAAAGATGTTTTTTTGGCGATTGATGAAGGTATCCTGGTAAAATTCGGAAAAGAAGTGATTATCTCCACCCGGAATGCGATAGAAGGAGAAGATTTGGGAGAACTGAAAAATAGAGTGGAAGAAATATTTATAAAAACAGGTGAGAAAGAAAAAGAGGCTGAGACTGCTTTAAGTAAATTGGAAGCAGATTTTGTCAGAAGTTTTTTGAATTTGGAGACCCATAAATAAATGGATAGCAAGGATAAATCAAAAGACATAAAGCAAGGTTTTATTAAAAAAATAGAGAAAAAAGAAAAGCGGAAATTGAGGGCAAAGGGCAAGAGGTACCAGGCCATATGGTTTGGTATGGGTGCGTTCGGGGTAATTGGCTGGTCAGTAATGGTACCGACTGTGATTGGTATTGCAGTGGGTATTTGGGCTGACCGAAAATGGCCGGGACAGATTTCCTGGACTTTGACTTTTCTTTTTGCGGGAATTATTCTTGGCTGTCTCAATGCCTGGTACTGGGTGGAAAAAGAGCGAAAATTAATTGAAGAGGAAAATAAAGATTGAATATTAATATTTACACTTTATTCAGTTTGTTGATCGGTTTGATATTGGGATTATTATATTTTGCCGGATTGTGGTTAACCGTTAAAAATATGCAAAAGTCGCGTTCACCGGTTGCCTTGACCCTGGTCAGTTTTTTCCTGAGAACTGCAGCTATTATGTTGGTGTTGATTTTTGTAGCCCGTCAAGGGAATTATGTTAATATTATTGTTCTGCTTGCCGGGTTCATTTTCGGGCGATTTATTTTAAGCAGAAGGATTGGGCAACAGAAAAAGGAATTAAAATAATCATATCTAAATAGGACAGGGAACAAAAATGGATATAACTCCAGATACCATCATTATCTTTCAGTGGAACGGCATTCAGATAAATGCTACGATATTTTATACCTGGGTGGTGATGGCACTATTGATTTTTATCAGTTGGCTGGCTACCAGGAATTTGACTGTTGGTCCTAAAATCAACCGATGGCAAAATTTTCTGGAAGTTATTGTGGGATATATCAGGCAGCAGGTTAGAGAGATTACTCAGCAGAATCCGGATCCTTTCATTCCTTTTTTAGGCACCCTGTTTCTGTTTATCTCCATATCCAATCTGTTGGCTATTATCCCCGGTTACCAGCCGCCGACCGGTTCTTTGTCTACTACCAGTGCTCTGGCTATTTGCGTATTTTTTGCAATTCCTATTTTTGGTATTGCCAAAAAGGGAGGATTAGCCTATTTCAAGCATTACCTGGAACCCTCTATCTTTATGGCGCCTTTTAATGTGATTGGCGATTTTTCCCGTACCCTGGCTCTGGCAGTCCGGTTATTCGGGAATGTGATGAGCGGCACATTGATTGTGGGGGTTCTATTGATTATCACTCCGTTGTTTGTGCCTATTATCATGCAGGTTTTAGGTTTATTGATTGGTCAAATACAAGCTTATATCTTCACCGTGTTGGCAACGGTTTATATTGCCTCAGCTACACGAGTGGAAAATAAGTTAGAAAAAAATGAACAAAAGGAAGGGAGTAAAGAAGATGAGTAGTATCGATATTATTGGTGCAGTTTCCATTATTACAGCGGGAATCACTATTGCGCTTGGCTCTATCGGACCCGCCATCGGAGAAGGGATGGCTCTGGCCCGGGCGTTGGGCGCCATTGCTCAACAGCCGGATGAAGCCAATACCATCACCAGAACATTGTTTGTGGGGTTGGCAATGGTCGAATCGACGGCCATTTATTGTCTGGTCATTTCAGTTATTCTTATTTTTGCCAATCCTTTTTGGAATTACGTTTTAAGTCAGGTAGGATAACATGCTAATAGATGTATTTACCGTTATTGCCCAAATTATTAATTTTTTAATCCTGGTCTATCTTTTGAAACGATTTTTATTTCATCGGATTATTAAGATTATGGATGACAGGGAAAATCAGATAACGGGCCAAATGAAAGACGCAGAAATAGCCAAAGAAGAATCCCGAAAAGAATTAGAAGAACAGCAAAAAATAAGAGAAGAATTAGAGCAAAAATGGGATGAAATGCTTGCCAAAGCCAAGAAGGATGCCCAAAAGAAGAAGGATTCTCTGGTGAAGGATGCCAGAGAAAAAATTGAAGAAGAACAAAAAAATTGGAGAGGGGCAATGTTAAAGCAACGCTCTGATTTTTTAAAAGACCTTCGCCATTTGTCCTGTGAAGAGGTTTGCCGGATAAGCAGAAAAGTTTTAGCCGATTTAGCCGATGAAAAATTAGAAAATCAACTGATTGAAAATTTCTTCATCCAGTTGGAAAAATTGGACAAGAAAGAAAAAGATGATTTTATTCGGTTTGTTCATCAGGACGAAGGGAAACTTCAGGTGAATAGTAGTTTTGAACTGACCCGGGAAAAAGAAGCGGAAATCAGAAAAAACTTGGAAGGGATGCTTGGCGATAAAGCTAAAATAAATTTTCAGGTGTCTCCTGAATTGATTTGTGGGATTGAAACTCGTTCAGAAGGAAAGAAGATTTCCTGGAATATTGAAAACTATTTGGATGGGCTGGAAGAACAGCTCAAGAAAGCATTTACCGAATTTAATTTTCAGGAATTAGATGAAGAAAAAAAAGAAAAATAATTTGGCTTGAATTGATTAAATAGACCAAGATTAAAAAGCAATATGAGGGCATTGATGAATCATCCAACAAAAGAAATCAAATATTTATCTTTAGAAGATAATCTAAAAACAACTTTTTCCGGCATGGGCCGTATCGTTGAGAAGCAGAAAGCCAGATTACATATAGAAGAAATAGGGATTGTATCTGCTGTAGGAAAAGACATTGTTACCGCAAAAGGATTGCCGGAAGTCCAGGCAGGGGAAGTGGTTGTTTTTAAAGGCCGTCAAAGGGGCATGGTTTTTAATCTGGAACCGGGCAAAGTGGATATTATCCTGCTGGATGATGCGGAAGGGATTAAATCCGGAGATGAGGTAAAGAGAACCCGTCTGGTTATGGATGTTCCGGTAGGTGATGCGCTTCTGGGAAGAGTGATTGACCCGGTAAGTCGTCCTTTGGATGATTTGGGAATCATCCGGGCGACGGAGAGATATCCTATTGAGCGTGAATCTACAGCCATTATGGATAGAGAACCAGTCTATGTTCCTTTGCAGACGGGAATATTGGTCATCGATTCTTTAGTACCGATTGGCCGGGGTCAGCGGGAGCTGATTCTTGGTGACCGGCAGACCGGAAAAACGGCAATTGCAATAGATACTATTATCAATCAAAAAGACAAAGGAGTCATCTGTATTTATTGTGCTATTGGACAGAAGATGTCTTCACTGGCACGGGTCATTGCCCAGTTGAAAAAGACGGAAGCCATGAAATACAGTATTGTTATGGTAGCATCCGGAGAAGATACACCCGCATTGAATTATATTGCTCCATATGCGGCAACCAGTATCGGTGAGTATTTTATGGAAAGAGGAAAAGATGTATTGGTAATATATGATGATTTAACTCATCATGCCAGGTCTTATCGTGAGTTGTCATTATTGTTAAGGCGGCCGCCTGCCCGGGAAGCCTATCCCGGGGATATTTTTTATATCCATTCCCGTCTTTTGGAAAGGGCGACCCATTTGAAGAAAGAAAAAGGCGGCGGGTCTTTAACGGCTTTACCTGTTATCGAAACCCAGGCACAAAATTTATCTGCATATATTCCTACCAATTTGATTTCCATTACCGATGGTCAAATCTATTTATCTCCCCAGTTATTTCAGGGCGGA
>CAZMLS010000034.1:7295-10543 GCA_964567215.1 uncultured Atribacterota bacterium
GATTTCCATTACCGATGGTCAAATCTATTTATCTCCCCAGTTATTTCAGGGCGGATTATTGCCGGCGGTTGATGTGGGGAAATCAGTATCCCGAGTGGGAGGAAAAACGCAATTGGCTTCCTATCAAGCAGTGGTAGGCAGTCTGCGCTTGACTTATTCCCAGTTTCAGGAACTGGAAATCTTTGCCCGCTTCGGAACCCAGCTTGATGAGAATACAAGAAAAATACTGGAAAGAGGAAGAAGAATAAGAGAGATCTTAAAACAGAATCAATATGATCCTTATTCTGTCATGGAACAGATTGTCATCCTGCTGATGGTGAATGAAGGATTATGGGATAATGTCCCAATTGAAGATATTAAGGGGAAAATTACAGAATTAAAAAAGCACTTAAAAGACAAGTTTCCCGAATTGGAAGAAAAAGTGATGGATAATCAAAAGCTGAACGATGAAGAAGAAAAAAGAATCCTTCAATTTATTGAAACATCTATTTTAAAAAGAGAGGAAAGCAAGCCCGATGCAGATGCTGGAAGCCATTCAAAGGAAAATTAAAAGTGCCCAGGATTTATATTCTGTGGTCAAAACAATGAAGGCATTGGCTGCAGTGAATATACATTATCATGAACGTGCTGTAGAGGCTATCGAGGCCTATCATCAATCCATTGAGAAGGGTTTTCAAGTACTGCTGAAGGAAAAACCGGAAATATTAAAAAAACCGGCTGTAAAAAACGGGAGCCGAATGGGTGTTATTGTCTTTGGTTCACAAAGGGGAATGGCCGGTAAATTTAATGTGATGGTTGCCAATGGTTTTATGGAATGGGAAAAAGCAAATACTATTAATTATTCACAATTAAAAATAGCGGTTATCGGAGAAAGAGCTGAAGAACAGTTGAAAGAAGTAGGATATCAACCGACGGCCAGAATTGATTTTCCCGAATCCAAATATCATTTGAACGGTGCTATTCAAGAATTGCTGGTTTTTATCGATTCATGGCGCTTTAAGGAAAAAATTGACGATATTTATTTATTCTACAATAAGCCAAAAAGAGGCATAATGTTTGAGCCCTTTCAATTTCATCTCTTTCCACTAGACTCGATATGGTTAAAGGAATTAGCTTCCAAGAAATGGCCTTCCTCCAGTCTACCTATGTATACCCTAACTTGGGACCGGCTATTTTATTCGTATATCCATCAATTTTTTTATATATCTTTATATCGGGCTTTTATCGAATCGATGGCAAGTGAGAATGTCAGCCGTTTAACGGCCATGCAGAAAGCCGAACAAAACGTGGAAGAGCAGTTGGATGAACTAAATGCCCAGTTTAATCGGCAGCGGCAAAATGCGATTACGGAAGAATTGCTGGATATCGTTGCCGGTTTTGAGGCATTGGGAAAGAAGGAAAGAAAGGGGTCTCAACATTTGACATAACTATTTTGATTATCTATTTTAAATCTAGTTATGTCAAATGTTGAGACCTGACCCCTTCAAAAAAGGAGAACCGTGATGAAATATAATTTTGATGAAGTGATTAACCGAACAGATTACCATTCCGAAAAGTGGGATGCATTAGAAAATATTTTTGGAGAAATCCCGGAAGGTATACTTTCCATGTGGGTGGCTGATATGGAGTTTAGATCCCCACAGCCGGTAATCGAAGCCATTAAAAAAGCGGCTGACCATGGTATTTACGGCTATACCTCGAGGCCGGATTCTTATTACCAGACCATCATTGGTTGGATGGAGCGAAGATATCACTGGAAAGTAAAAAAAGATTGGCTGGCTTTTGGTCCGGGTGTTGTTCCTGCTTTAAGTATTATCATCAGAGCATTTACCCAACCCGGGGATAAAATTATTGTTCAACCACCGGTCTATTACCCTTTTTTTCAGGGTATTGAAAATAACGGTTGCCATATCGTAAATAATCCCTTAAAGTTATATGATGGTAAATATTGTATGGATTATGATGATTTAGAAAAAAAAATTGATGACCCTAGAGTAAAGTTGTTGATATTGTGCAATCCGCATAATCCGGTTGGACGAGCATGGCACAAAGAAGAACTAAGCATGTTAGGGGAAATTTGTTTAAAACATAATGTTCTGGTTATTTCTGATGAAATCCATGCCGATATTTTATTCGAAGGTGTCAAACATAACCCTTTTGCGATGATTTCATCGGCTTTTGCTCTTCATTCAATCACCTGCACTGCACCGAGCAAAACATTCAATTTAGCGGGGCTTAAAACTTCTACCATTATTTTACCTAATAATAAACATTTCAAAATCTATCATAATGCCTTAGATGCTTTACACTTGGACAGAAACAACGTTTTTGGACTGGTCGCCCTGGAAGCGGCTTATCGGCATGGAGAGGAATGGCTGGAGCAGTTATTGTCTTATCTTAATGAAAATCTCAAATTCCTGATGGAATATTTTGAAGAAAAAATTCCAAGGATTAAAGTAATAAAACCGGAAGGAACTTATTTGATATGGTTGGATTGCCGACAATTAGGATTAAATGTTAAAGATTTGAATCATTTTATGATTCATAAAGCCAAAATAGCACTTGATGACGGATTCTGGTTTGGAACCGAAGGAAAGGGCTTTATGAGAATGAATATTGCCTGTCCCCGTTCTGTCCTTGAGAAAGCTTTAAAGAGAATAGAAGGGGCAGTTAATAGTATATAGTGCAAGAAACCGTGGGGAAAAACTATTTGGAAGATTTTTAATCCGTTTTTATTATATTTTAAAAATAAAAAGGGAGCAAGTTAAGATCCTTAAGAATTGTTATTATCGTTGCAATAGTAAAAATTTTTTACTATTATGCATATTTAATATATAATGTTTAATAAATAAACCAGTTTCATTAGAAAAAGCTATCTATTTTTTTATCCTTGAATTGAATGAAAATGAGAAGGAGATAGAAAATATGATTGGTCCTACATCTTATTTCATCTTATTATTCTTTCAGGACACGTTCAACATAGTATGGCGGAGTTTCAGAAATAATTCGAAAAGATATTGCGATATTTTTTTTCAAAAAGCAAGTTTTTATGTCGAACCGGATTCAAAATATATTCTTTGCTATCTGTCATCTTCCAATTCTATCTTTCTTATTAATTTATAATTAAAAGAAGATTTCCTTTTCTATCGGAAAGGAATTTTATTGAAAAATGGAGGTGGTAACTATCAATTTTTTATCAAAATCAAAGAGATTCAATCCTCTTAAGATTGTATGGTAAATAGTAATTA
>CAZMLS010000034.1:10643-16033 GCA_964567215.1 uncultured Atribacterota bacterium
ATATGGGTAAAAAGAAATTCTGTGGATGCAGAACCCATACAAATCATTATTGTCACCGTACTTACCGGCATCGCTCTCATTTCACTGGGAATAGTGATTCAACTGGTCAGAAGGAAAGTGTATTGAATGGATAACTCAAACAAAAAAATTACCCAGAGCAATTAATTTTTGATAACAATAGTGTAGATTTGTGCAACCGATTGTAAAAGTTATTAAAAAAAGCAACAAAGAAATTTAATAAAAAGGAAGGTATGAATCATGTTAAAAGAATTTAAAAAATTTGCCATGCGTGGGAATGTGATTGATATGGCAGTAGGAATCGTCATTGGTGCTGCATTCGGTGCCATTGTAAAATCACTTGTTTCTGATATTATCATGCCGCCCATTGGTCTGTTATTGGGTAATGTTGATTTTGCTAATCTTTTTGCCGTCTTGAAACAAGGCGAGACACTTGCTGGCCCCTATGTTTCTCTTGCTGATGCTTAGGCAGCCGGAGCCGTTACCATCAACTACGGAGTTTTCATAAATACAATTATAAGCTTTATCGTCATTGCTTTTGCTATTTTTATGGTTATACGAAATATGAATAAACTCAAGAAAAAAGAAGAAGCTCCTCCGTCTGAACCAACAACCAAAGATTGTCCATACTGTCTTACAAGTATTCCAATTAAAGCCACACGCTGTCCAAACTGTACTTCTAAATTGGTGACGGAATGATGTTACTCATGTTGATGAATAATACAGCGATAAATTAGGGACAGTCATATTTTTTATTTGTGTCCTTTTAAAAAGGAATTTCCACTATATTTTTCGATTTATTGAAAGTAAAAAGTATCAACTTTGAATTTTATTTGAATTAAAAGACAGACTTGGTTTGGATTGTTAGGAATTTTTTCATTTCAATTCATTCTAAGTCTGCTTTATTTTAAAATTGAGAAATTTTAGTAAAAATGAATATAGAATTAAAGAAAATTGAATTCCAAATGTTGAGTTGAGGGACTAAATATTTTTCATAAAGAATATGAAATTTGCCTATGAAGCATTTGATAGTTATAATAATTCTACTATCTATTAAGTTTTAAGTGAGGGCTCTGGATGATAAAGAAAATTAATAATTACAAACATATTATTTGGGATTGGAACGGTACCCTGGTGGATGATGTCTGGTTGGTGGTGGAAATCATGAATAAGATGTTAAAAAAGCGTCACTTACCGGGGATTGATTCAAAGAAATATCGGGAAATTTTTGACTTTCCGGTGATTAAATATTATATAAAGCTGGGATTTGATTTTTCCAGGGAATCATTCGAAAACCTCACAGTCGAATTTATCGGCGAATATTATGACCGTTTTAATGAGTGCAAGTTGTTTTATGAAACTGAAAAAGTATTACAAGAAATAAAAGATTTGGGTATATCTCAATCTATCTTATCGGCTTCAAAGGAAGATATCCTGATAGAAAAAATTAAATATTATAAAATTGAAACTTTTTTTTGCAAAATCATCGGTTTGGATAATCATTACGCTGAAAGCAAAATTGAAAGAGGAAAAAAATGGATAGCCGACTTGCATGTAAATCCTCGAGAAGTCCTATTAATAGGAGATACGGTTCATGATTTCATCGTTTCCAAACATATCGGTAGTGATTGCCAGCTGATTGCCAACGGCCATAACAGTCGAAAAAAACTGGAAAAACTGGGTACTTGTGTGGTCGGCTCAATGCAGGAAATGATAGGTTAATTAATATAATCATAAAGGTAAATGTTTAAAACAATTTATTGGTTAATTATATGAGGAGGTAAATAAATGGGTAATAGGATTAAAAAACTTGCTGAGGTTCTTATAGAATATTCACTGAATATAAAAAAAGGAGAAAAATTAGCTATACTGGGAGATGTTGCCACTTTGCCTTTGATAAAAGAATGTTACCGATTGGCTGTTATACAGGGAGCACTCCCCCAGGTCACGATTTCCTGTGATGAGTTGAAGGAAATATTATTAAAAAGGGGTAGCGAAGAACAGATAAAATATGTGCCGGATAACGTGAAAAAACTATTCCAATCGGCGGATGTGATTTTATCTTTTTTTGGTGGAGCAAATACCAGAATGCTGGCAAATGTGAATCCTGAAAAATTAAAATTATCTGCTCAGGGTTTTAGTGAAATTAGGCAATTATTTTTTGAAAGAGTTGCGAAAAAAGAATTAAGATGGTGTGCTACCATGTTTCCCAATCAAGCGAGTGCACAGGAAGCGAACATGTCACTTGCCGAGTATGAAGATTTTGTGTATGGAGCAGGATATATTGATAAGGAAGACCCGGTTATTGAGTGGGAAAAAATTGAAATGAAACAGGAGCAGATTTGTAAGATCCTGAATACTAAGAAAAACCTTCGAATCTTTTCCAAAGATACTGACCTGAACATGTTGATTGAAGGCAGAAAATGGGTAAACTGTTGCGGAAAAGCTAATTTTCCCGATGGCGAGGTTTTTACCGGACCAGTAGAAGACAGCATGGAAGGCCATGTCCGGTTCAGTTTTCCCGGAATCTACGAGGGAAGAGAAATCGAAGACATTCGTTTGACCTTTAAAAAAGGAAAAGTGGTAAAAGCTTCTGCTGTAAAAGGAGAAGAATTATTAAAACAGCTTCTCGAAACAGATGAAGGTGCAAGATTTGTTGGTGAAATTGCTGTAGGAACCAATTACAATATTCAGAGATTTACCAGGCATATGTTGTTTGATGAGAAAATTGGAGGAACTGTACATCTGGCACTCGGCAGGTCTATTCCTGAATCATTAGGGAAAAATCAATCCGCCATACACTGGGACATGCTTTGTGATATGAAAAAGGGTGGTAAAATCTACGCAGATAATGAGTTAGTCTATAAGGATGGAAAATTTTTAATATAATTCACTTTGAAATTTTTCCAATCCTTACATTACCTAATTTATTGATTAATTATGTCTTCACGGATATTATTCAAGTGATATAAATATAATATGGGTTGATACCTTAAACATAAAAAGGAGAATTATAGATGTTCTATTGTGATAAATGTAAGAAATTTTATCCGGAAGATTCAAATCGGTGGTGTTGTGATTGTGGAGCTCCTTTTAGTTATATTCCTTCTGTTTCTTCATATTTCCCTAAAAATAAGATTAAAGACAGAAATCAAACAATATGGAGATATCAAGAAGCTTTACCGATGGAAAATAAAGAAGAGATTGTTTCTCTTGGTGAGGGGTTAACCCCTCTGATCCCTGCTTCGTTTGAAGGACAAAAAATTTTATTTAAATTGGATTATATTTCTCCCACCGGTTCTTATAAGGACAGAGGGACTTCATTTTTTGTCAGCAAATTAAAGGAGAATAAAATAAAAAAAGTCGTGGAAGATTCTTCCGGCAACGCCGGGGCATCTCTGGCTGCTTATTGTGCCTGCTCGGGCATTTCATGTGAAATTTTTATTCCGGATTATACTTCTACCGGTAAGGTAGTTCAAATTGAAATGTATGGCGCTCGGGTAAGAAGGATTCCGGGTAGCAGGGAAGACACTGCCAAAGCTGTCAAGCAGGCCGCTCGTGATTGCTATTATGCCAGCCATAATTGGAATCCTTATTTTCTTCACGGAATTAAAACGATTGCTTTTGAAATTTGGGAACAATTGGGGTGGAAAGCTCCGGATAATATTGTAGTCCCTGCAGGGCAGGGAAGTCTGGTATCGGGCTGTCAGATAGGTTTCAATGAATTAAAAGCTGCAGGAGAGATAGAAAATTCCCCTCGTATTTTTGCTGTTCAGGCAGAAAATTGTGCCCCTCTTTATAAGGCTTTTCAAAAAGGATTAGCTAAACCTGTTACCATCCAAAAAAAGGAAACCATTGCCGAAGGAATCAGCTCTGCCTTTCCTGTTCGCGGTTCTAAAGTTCTTTCTGCTGTAAGGGATAGCGGTGGTGTAGTGATCGCAGTGGGAGAAAAGGAGATTTGGGAAAGTTTAAAAAAGGTATCAAAATCAGGTTTTTACATAGAACCTACCAGTGCTGCAACCACTGCAGGGCTTTCTCAATTACTCAATAAAGGAGTGATAAAATCAACGGAATCTACAGTCGTTGTATTAACCGGCTTCGGACTCAAGGCGACTGATAAAATAAAAATATTAGAAAAAGAAAATATTAAAAAATGAAGTATAATGTAAATATATAATTATATTTATCTCTGGAGAGGAGACATAACAAATTGTATTTTTCAACTGCTAACGAAGAAAAAAATATTCCAAAACTGATTTCAACCATTTCCGGTATCGAATATCCCTTGGAAAGGATTGAAGAATTTGCGGAGAACGGCGAATCTTTGGAAGTATCGATTCCTGATATTAAAAATGCAAAAACTTACCCGGGGGAAAATATATGGCAAAGATATCTTGATTTCCTGCCATTTAAAGAGGTGAAACCGGAGTTGCATCTGGGTGAAGGGAATACGTCTTTAATCCGGGCAGACCAAAGATTGCAGGAGTTTACCGGTATCAGTGACCTGTTCCTTAAAAACGAAACACAAAATCCCACCTGGAGTTTTAAAGATCGGGGGTCTTTGGCATGTATTTATATGGCCAAGGAAATGAAAGAGAATATAACGGCAACGATTTCCTCAGGTAATATGGGTAATTCCATTGCCGCATACGGGGCAAAAGCCGGCATTAAAGTGATTGTCTTTGTCCCTGAATTTGTACCCCGGGAAAAGATTTTTTCAATGTTTATTCATGGCGCAAAAGTTATCCGGGTAAAAGCTGATGATTATTCAAAAATGAAAAAGCATATTCTTGGATTTGCCAGGAAACTAAAATTGCGAATCGTATCCGGAAATGGTCCTATTCGGGTCGAAGGATATAAGCTAACTGCATTTGAAATGTTTGAGCAGATGAAAAAGAGAGTACCTGATTATATTGCAGTACCTACTTCAGCCTGTGGACACATTCGTGGGATATTTAAGGGTTATCGGGAACTCCAAAAAGCTGGATTTATCGATAAATTGCCCCGAATGATCATTGTTCAGGCTAAAAATAACAGTCCTGTCGTTTCTGCCATTCAACAGGGGAAAGATCAAGTGATACCATTTTCCAATTTTCATACGATTGCCGAAGCAATTACCACCGGCAATCCCATGGGTGGAAAAGAATTGATTCATAAGGCAAAGAAATATCACTGGCTGGCTGAAAGTGTAACCGAAGAAGAAATACTCCAATCCCAAAGAAAATTTGGTGAGACAGGTTACTTTGTCGAACCGGCTTCAGCCACCAGTCTTTATGCAGTTAAAAAATTATTTGAAGCAGGAAAAATTGAAAAGGATGCAACGGTTGTTTTGATATTAACCGGAACGGGTTTGAAAGATTTGGATGTATTTC
>CAZMLS010000035.1:0-10246 GCA_964567215.1 uncultured Atribacterota bacterium
AAAAGAGGAAGTACAGGACTTCCTCTTTTAATACTTAATGGTGCCGAGAGGGGGATTTGAACCCCCACAAGCATAAGCTTACCAGCCCCTCAAGCTGGCGCGTCTACCAATTCCGCCATCCCGGCAAATTACATTTTATAATTAATAAGTGCGGATTTATATTTTTCATTTCTCTAAATGGCAGGCAACATAATGTCCTTTGCCAAAATCTATTAATTCTGGATCTTCTTTTTTACAAATCGGTTTCGCGTAACTGCATCTGGGATGAAAACGACATCCTTTTGGTGGATTAAATGGACTTGGAACGTCTCCCTCTAAAACAATTCGATGTCTATTCAGGGTTGGGTCAGGAATAGGAACAGCAGAAAGAAGTGCTTTCGTATACGGATGTAGTGGATTACTATACAAATCTTCGGTAGTGGTCAATTCTACAATTTTTCCTAGATACATAACCGCAACTCTATCTGAAATATGTTTGACCACGCTTAAATCATGCGCTATAAAAAGATAAGTTAATTGAAATTTATCTTGCAATTCCTCCAACAAATTAATGACTTGCGCTTGAATGGAAACATCTAATGCAGATACAGGTTCATCGCAAATGATTAATTTTGGATGTAACGCTAAAGCTCTTGCAATACCAATCCTCTGTCTTTGACCACCACTAAATTCATGAGGATATCTTCGCATATGGCTTGCATTCAAGCCAACGGTTACTAATAATTCTTTTATTCTCTTTTCTCCACTTTTCTTATTTTTGGTAAGATTGTGAATGAATAATGATTCGCCCACAATATCACCAACAGTCATCCGAGGATTAAGAGAACCGTAAGGGTCCTGAAATATAATTTGAATTTCACGTCTTGCTTTTCTTATTTCTTCTTTTTTTAATCTATATATATCTATGCCACTTATTTCTACTTTTCCGGAGGTAGGTTCTAAAAGTCGCAATATAGTTCTTCCTGCCGTCGTTTTTCCGCAACCTGATTCTCCAACCAAGCCTAAAGTTTCGCCTTCTTTAATATCAAAGCTTATTCCATCCACTGCTTTTACATACCCAATTATTTTTGAAAAAAGACCAGCTCTTACCGGAAAATATTTTTTCAAGTCCCTCACTTTGAGTAATATATTATTTTCCAATGATTTTACCTCCAACTTTTATGGACTTAGAATAATCGTTAGTATATAATATAACGTATAGCATATAGCGTATAGCGTATAGTTTTAGAGATTAGCAAGATACCTGCCCTAATTAAGCTAAAAACTATATTCAAAATTCAAAACTTTTTCTCTCAATATTTAATTTTAAGTTCTGTTTTTACTTCTTTATCTTTTCATTTTTGTTATTATAGTATACAAGATAAGAAAGATAAAACTCAATAGATAATATAATATATTTAAATTTTAAATTTTTAGCTATGGCTTTAGGTTTTGCGCTTTTCGTTTTCCACTTGGTTACTAAATACTATTCACTATATACTACTCATGGGTGATAACTGCTGTTTCTTTCTTGTTTTTAAAATATTTTGCCTTATCTTTATTATACATCCAGCAACGTACCAAATGATTATCCCCAATGTCTTCTAATTCAGGCTCTTCTTTGGTGCAAATATCTGTGGCGTATTTGCAACGTGGATGGAATTTGCATCCGGAAAGTAATACTAAAGGATCGGGGATTGAACCTTTGATCACTTCTAATTTTTTACCATGTTTATCCGTTAATTTAGGAATTGATTTCATAAGGGCTATAGTATAGGGGTGTTTTGGCTTTTTAAATATGTTTAGGGAATTTGTATACTCCATCGCTTTACCTGCATAGACCACGACGACGTTATCGGATACTTCAGCAATAACCCCTAAATCATGTGTAATCATTAAAATAGCCATTCCAATTTCATCTTTTAACTTTTTCATCAGTTCTAGGATTTGTGCTTGAATGGTAACATCCAAAGCGGTAGTAGGTTCATCTGCAATTAATAAATCAGGATTACAGGATAAGGCCATGGCAATCATGACTCTCTGTCTTTGTCCTCCACTTAATTCATAAGGATATTCATGGATTCTTTTTTCCGGATTAGGAATTCCTACTAATTTTAACATCTCTAGCGTTTTTTTTACTGCTTTTTCTTTATGAAGATTTTGGTGCAAAACAATCGCTTCTGATATTTGATCACCAATAGTATAAACAGGATTCAAGGATGTCATGGGTTCTTGAAAAATCATGGAAATATCATTTCCCCGAATTTTTCTCATATTATCCTCATTGTTCTTTAATAAGTCTTTACCTTTGAATAATATTTCGCCATCAACAATCTTCCCCGGTGGAGTCGGTATTAATTGTAAAACAGAAAGAGCAGAAACGCTTTTACCGCATCCTGATTCACCTACCATTCCTAAAGTTTCTCCTCTTTTAATGGCAAAATCAACGCCATCTACTGCTTTTACTACTCCATCGTCTGTATAAAAATATGTCTTTAAATTTTTAACTTTAAGTAATAGACCATCCATTTGTGCATTCCTCCATCCAGGAATTATTCTTAAAAAAGCATTTAATTTTCCCTTATATTAAAAAAAATGTGGAATATTAAGTAACTTTCTTAGATAATGCAATGTTCCTTATTTTATAAAGCTAAGCAATAAAGAAGAAACCATGAAAAGTATAGCTACGCCGGTGGTAATCTTTACTAAAAATGCTTCTTTCCCTTTCTTCCCACTACGATCAGCTGTTGTTCCACCGCCAAATATTCCTGATGCCTTACTAGTTTTTCTGACCTGTAAAACTACCGTTAAAATTAATGCGATACTTATTGCAATTTGAATGATCATTAATCCGATTGACATTTTTAACTCCTCTCATGAAAAGTAATTAATTGTTTAAGTTGTTTATGAAAAAATAAATTATCATTTTATAGATTTATTTTATCATAATTCCAGTTTTTAATTTTAGCATAATTATATTTTTAGTTCAAGGTTAAATTCGTATCTTGTGAAACGTATCTCGCTAAAAATTTATTAGCTGTTTAGTTGGTTACCTGGTTAAATAGCTAAGAAAAAAACAACAAAGATAATTTTATTACTGCCCTACTAAAATTTACGTTTATTTTATAATATTTTAGCTGTTTTTATTATCTGTGAAAAACTTAAAGCATGCAAACTAGCTCCTCCAACCAATGCTCCGTCAACATCAGATTTATCCATAAATTCGCTGATATTTTTAGCATTTACACTTCCTCCATACAATATCCTTATCTGTTCAGCAACTTTACTTCCGTATTGAGAATAAAACAGCTGTCTAATAAACTTAATAATAGAATCGGCATCTTCCGGATTTGAAGACTTACCTGTTCCGATGGCCCATATGGGTTCATATGCAATTATTAATTTAGCTGCAAAAACAGAGTCGATCTCGCAAAATAATGCTTTAATTTCTTTTTCAATTATTTTCTTATATTGACCACTTTCCCTCTCTTCTAAATTCTCTCCAACACATACAATAGGTATAAGGTTATGCGTAAAAGCAATTTTAGTCTTCTCTGCTATTTCATCAGATGTTTCTTTGAAATATTTTCTTCTCTCAGAATGCCCTAATATTACGTATTCGCATCCTAGATCTTTGAGCATTAAAGGAGATATTTCACCGGTAAATGCCCCTTTTTCTTCTTTGTATAAATTTTGGGCACCCAAATGGATATTTGTTTCGTTAATTATTTCTCTGATCACCCAGAGTGAAGTAAAAGGGGGGCATACTATAATATCAACACCTTTTGTATTACGGACAAAATCTTTTAACTCTTTTACCAATGCAATTGATTCCAAGGTTGTCTTATTCATCTTCCAATTTCCAGCAATGACCGGAATTCTCATAATATTAACCTCCAAATTTAATCTACAAATAGTTAGTCAATTTTTTAAAATTTAGCACTACTACAATTTATATTTATATTTAATGATTCGAATTCAATCTAAACTATATGATTGCATACAGAAAGCGAAGTAATCTAAAAATAAGATTACTTCGCAATTTTATAAACAAGATACAAGAATAAGATTAATAAATTGAGTTTCACAATTCTCATCTTATGAGTCAAGCATTTAAAATATCTACTTTAATATGTACTAATTTAACTAAAATTATATTTCAAGTAATACAATAGGTTGTTTTTGCAATTAAGAACTACTATTTTATTTCCAAATATATTTTGCTAAATCAATAATTCTACAGGAATAAGCCCATTCATTATCATACCAGGCGATAATCTTAGCTAAATTACCGTCTACCATCATGGTGGATAAACCATCGACGATAGAAGAATAGCTATTTCCATTATAGTCTTTAGAGACTAAAGGTTCTTCATTGTAATCCAAAATTCCTCTTAATTCTTCCCGGGAAGCCATCAGGAAAGCTTGATTGATTTTTTCCACATTTGTTTTTTTCTTTAATAGCACAACTAAATCCACAACTGAAACATTGGGCGTAGGAACTCTGAATGCCATACCATTTAATTTTCCCTTTAATTCTGGTATTACCAGGGTTACCGCTTTCGCAGCTCCGGTTGTTGTAGGTATAATAGATAAAGCAGCTGCCCTTGCCCGTCTTAAATCCTTATGAGGCAAATCCAACAACCTTTGATCAGCAGTATAGGAATGAGTAGTAGTCATTATTCCTTTTTCAACACCAAAAACATCATTTAATACTTTGATTACAGGTGCCAGGCAATTGGTTGTACAGGATGCGTTAGAAATAATATGATGCTCTTCATCATTATATTTGCCTTCATTCACTCCCATTACAATGGTAATATCTTCACCTTTTGCAGGGGCAGAAATGATGACTTTCTTCGCTCCGGCTGTTAAGTGCTTGGAAGATCCTTCCCGATCTCGAAAAATCCCTGTGGATTCAATGACCAAATCTACACCTAATTCTTTCCAGGGAAGATTGCCCGGATCTCTTTCACTGAGTACTTTTAATTTTTTTTCTCCTACAACAATATGATCACTTTCAAATTTGACATCTTCCAATCTACCGTGAACAGAGTCATATTTTAATAGATGGGCTAACGTTTTCCCATCTGTGATATCATTAACTGCAATAAATTCTATCTCTTTATCATTTAAACCTGCTCTAAATACATTTCTCCCGATTCTACCGAATCCGTTAATTCCTACTTTAATTTTCATTTTTTCCTCCTTGTTTTGTTGCATTCTCTGTAAAAGATTATATTTAAAATATTTAAATAATTTATTCAAAATTCGAGTCTATTTTTATTTAATGTTTTATATATTTCTTCCCTTCTTACAATGTTATAATATATATCATAATTAATGATTTTTCAAGCTTGTAAAGAAAGTATTGAGTATAAAGTATCGTGTATTGAGTTAAGAAAGAAAAAAAGAAAAGATACAAAAAAATGTTATCCCCTCTTTTTTTATCTAGCTACCCACATTAGGTTTACACTAATAAAAGAAAGTATTGAGTTAAGAAAGAGAGGAAAAACAAAAACCATTCTTCTATCTTTCCAACTACTCTCGCAAAAGTTTACACAGTTGTAATTAACATTCAATTCGATTTATAATGCTATGGAAAATTCATTTAAGGTTTAATTCCAATAACTTATTCAAAGATCACTGACTAAAATCTCTTACGTAAATTTGATGGTAGAATCTTAAGTGCTTCTCTATATTTAGCTACAGTACGTCTGGCAATACTTATTTTTTCTTTTAAATATAATAAATCGGCAATTTTTTGATCACTCCATGGTTTTAAATGGTTTTCTGTTTCAACAAGACTTTTTATCATTTTTTTTATTTTATCCGAAGATATGTTATTTTCATTTTTATTATCTATCCCTTTGGAAAAAAGATATTTCATCCTTATAAGTCCACGGGGTGTTTGGATATTTTTATTATGGATTGCTCTGGAAACCGTAGATTCATGAATCTCCAATCTATCTGCAACCTCTTTTAAAGTTAAAGGTTTTAAAAATAAAATACCTTTGTCTAAAAAATCTTTTTGGTAACTGATTAAGGCTTCAGCAATACGATATATGGTCTTCTTTCTCTGCTCTATACTTTTAATCAATAAATTTGCAGAATTCACTTTTTTCTCGATATATTCTATAGTATCTTTAGTTTTTTGCTTAGAATTTTTATTTTCCATGATAAAGCAGTTTTTTTCAATAAAAAAGGATTCAGCATTTCTATCTAATATCTTCCTATATTGGTAATTTATTTTTATTTGTGGCAAGAAAGTATCATTTTGGAGAATTCTATATTCTCCATTTGCTTTTTTTCTAACAATAAGATCCGGTATGATATATTTAGTTTCATTTAAGCTTGCTATCTGTCTTCCAGGTTTAGGGTCAAAATTTTTCTTAATAACATCCGCCAAACTTTGAATTTCAATAATTGATACATTAAGCTCTTTAGCAATTTTTTTAAAATCTTTTCTTGCTAAATCGGGTAAAAATATTTTTATTATTTTGTTTATATTCGTATTATTATAGCCAAGAAATTTTTCTTGAATAAGCAAGCATTCTTCCAGGCTTCTCGCACCTATTCCGGGAGGGTCAAAGCTCTGAATTAATTGTAATATCTCGAATATTTTATCTTTTTCAATATTTATGTCTTTTGAAATGAGCTCTAGGGATATATTCAAATAACCATTTTCATCAATATTGCCAATAATAAATTCCCCAATTTTATAATCTAAAGAATTTGTAGTTGTTGCACCTAATTGGGCTAAAAGGTAATCTTGTAATGACTCCTTATAGCTTAATATATTCTCAATCCTATTTTCTTTCCTGGATTTTGGTCTAAAGGAAAAAGGTGGACATTCTTTTTCCTTTAGATAACTTAAATAATCGCTAAGATTTATTTTTTCCTGATTTTTATTTTTATCCTCTATACAGTAATTATTTTCCTCTTCCTTTTTAATTTTGTCTACTTCTTGACTTTTTTGCTGATTTATCTCCAATAAAGGATTTTCAACCAATTCTTGATTGATTATTTTTCTAAGTTCTATTAGATTTAACTGTAATATATTAATTGATTGATATAATTGAGGAGTTAATATTAATTTTTGTTTTTGCTTTAATAATAGTTCATGTTTCATCTTGCAGACTCACTTATATAAAACTCCTGTTATACTATAGTTAATAAAGTTTCCGGGTCAAATATATGTGTCTTTTCCATATCAATCATCACTTCCATACTCTCTTCCACTTTGACCTGGGTCTGTGAATCCATCTTACCGACCAGAGAATTTTTTCCGATAGTCAGGTAGATAAATATCTCTGCTCCCAGTGGTTCAATAACGTCCACTTTGGCTTTTATGGCATCACCCGCGATATCATTGGGTGCGTATTTCTTGTCATATAAGTCCTCCGGTCTGATACCAAAAACGACTTTTTTACCAGCATAGGGTTTGAGTTTAGCATGATTTTTTGTGCCAGTTTTCACCTTGAAGCTCTCTGCATCAATGATGTAATCTTCTCCTTCTTTTACCAGATTGGCTTCTACAAAGTTCATGGCCGGGGATCCGATAAAGCCGGCGACAAATTTATTGGTGGGTTGTTTGTATACATCCAGAGGGGAACCTAATTGTTGCAGGCGACCATCATTCATGATAAATATACGACTGGCCATGGTCATGGCTTCCACCTGATCATGAGTTACATAGATGATGGTTGCTTCCAACCTACGGTGAAGCTTACTGATTTCTGCCCGCATGGCCACTCTTAATTTAGCATCTAAATTAGAAAGTGGTTCATCAAATAAAAAGACTTTGGGTTTTCTGACAATGGCTCTACCTACCGCCACTCTTTGTCTTTGTCCTCCGGATAACTGTTTTGGTTTTCTTTTTAGTAGATTCTGGATGCCTAATATTTCGGCTGCTTCTTCTACTCTTTGATCAATCTCTTTTTTAGGAAATTTTCTTAATTTCAATCCGAAAGCCATATTGTTATAAACATCCATATGAGGATAGAGGGCATAGTTCTGGAATACCATAGCAATGTCTCTATCTTTGGGTTGTACATCATTAACCAATCTATCTCCGATATATATATCTCCTAAAGTGGCTTCTTCCAACCCAGCAATGGCTCTTAGGGTTGTTGTTTTTCCACACCCGGACGGACCAACTAAAACCGCAAATTCCTTATCCTTTATCTCTATGTTTAAATCATCTACCGCAATCACATCTTTAAATTTCTTGGTAAAATTTTTTAAGACAACATTTGCCATTTGAATTCCACTCCTTCTAATTTTTTTATAGATTACTTTCCTCGTTTATGTTTTATATTAACCGATATTTCTTTTTTTTACAACTCATTAGCAATTTGATTTATTTTTTTTAATCGATGATAAATACCCGATTTAGTGATATCAAGATTTATTTCCTCGGTTAATTCCTGCAAACTCGCATAGGGCAGGCTTCTTCTGAGTTTAGCAATTGAAGCCAATTTTGGCGAAATATTCTTTAATCCTATTTTTTTTTCTATAATATCTATACTTCTTAATTGTTTTGCGGCAGAAAGAACTGTTTTATCCAGATTTGCTGTTTCGCAATTAACCAATCTATTTACTGTATTTAAAATATCTTTTCTTGCTCTAATATCTTGAAAATATAATAAAGCGTTCTGAACGCCTAATAATCTCATAAATTCAAAGATACTGTCACCTTTTTTCAGGTATATTACCCATTTCTTTTTCCAGAAACTTATTCGGGAATTTAAATTAAAATAATTTAAAAGATGATGTATAAACTCAGCTTTCGTTTTAATATCTACCGAAATTTCTAAATGATACATTCTTTCCGGATCATTGACAAAACCACTGATTAAAAAAGCTCCCCTTAAATATGATTCCTTAGAGAAAAGCTCACCAATTGTTATTTCTTTTTCATAAAATAAATTATTCTTTGTGTTGGAGCTGCTTTTCCAAGCCAGCCCGAATTCTTGCATAATCTTTTTGCAATCTTGTACAGAAAGAATTTCAACGGTGTATTGTTTTTTTTTGTGAGTTAATTTTTTTGTTTTAACCAGAGGATGTATATTAAAGATATTTTTTATTAGATTGTAAGATGTTCGCGCAGTTGCTGAATCATCAAGTGTTATAGTTAAACTAGTTTCTTGATTTTTTTTAATTAAACTTCCTTTTAAAATTAAAAAAGCTATTAACTCATCTTTTTGTGCAAGAATATTTTTAGGAATTATTCTGGCAATTTCGTTTTTTACTCGATATGAAAATAACATTTTTTTTACTTTCTTTTGAATTAATTTAATCAAGCATCAAATGTATCAGATATTTATTCCTAATTTTTATCTTTTGAAAATATTTTACCCAAAATCAAATTATCTTCAAATTACAAAACTTATTTTTTATTTTTTCGTTTCTTCTTTCTCAATATCTCTATGCTTTATAAATGTTTTATATCCTTGTGCTTGCAAATGTATTGCCAGTTCATTAATTAGGACAACTGATCTATGCCTTCCTCCAGTACACCCGAAAGCTATAGATAAATAAGTTTTTCCTTCTCTAATGTAATAAGGGATCAAGTCACTGATTAAATTAAAACATGTTTCCATGAATCTCTGAGTAATTCTAAAATCGGTAACATATTTTTGAATTTGTTGATTTGTTCCCGGTAAGGATCTCAAGCTTTCTATATAAAATGGATTAGGAATAAATCTGGCATCAAAAATCATATCAACATCAATGGGAATACCATATTTATAACCAAATGAAATGAGGGTTAATTGTATATTTTGTGATTTGTTTTTAATAAAATTACGTATCAGTTCGTTACTTAATTGTTTTGGCGTTAAATCAGAAGTGTCAATAATTAAATTAGCTTTTGACCTAAGTTCCTTTAATCTTTTTCTTTCTTCCTGTATGTTTTCCAATATACTGTCAGAGATATTTAAGGGGTGTTTTCTTCTTGTTCCTCCAAATCTATGGACCAGGGCTTCATCGCTTGCCTCTAGAAAAAATATTTCTGTATTAATACCCAATTCATCCAGGTAATTAAAAGAATCAAAAAGATCTTTAAAAAATGTTCCGCCTCTTATATCTACAACTAAAGCTATTTTAGATAGTTTTCCTTTTAATTTCAGGCAAATTTCTGCAAATTTAATAATTAATTGAGGAGGTATATTGTCCACGCAAAAAAAGTCGGAATCTTCAAAACATTTAATCGCTATACTTTTTCCTGCTCCCGACAAACCGGTAATAATTACAAATCTCGTTT
>CAZMLS010000035.1:10346-15743 GCA_964567215.1 uncultured Atribacterota bacterium
ACATACTCTCAGGAGCTGAAATTCCGAGGAGATTGAGAGCATTTAATAATACTATTCTAGTGCAATTAATGAGAATTAATCGGGATTTACTTAATTCTGCGTCTTCTACAATGATTCGATGCACTGTATAATATTTATGAAAGACAGAAGCTAAATCATAAAGATACGTCGTTAACAAATGTGGTTTCCATGTAACAGCACTTTTTCTAATTACATCCTTTAAGGATGACATTTTTTTTATTAATTTAAGCTCTTCTTCTGTATTTAATAATTGTAAATTAATGTTATCGATATCGAGTCCATTGAGTTTTATTCCTGCCAGTTCTGCTTTTTTAATAATACTGCAAATACGAGCATAAGCATATTGAATATAATACACCGGATTTTCCATCGATTGAGATTTGGCAATATCAAGATCGAATTCGGTATGACTGTCATAACTTCTCATCAAAAAGAAATACCGGGCAACATCTTTCCCTACTTCATTTATCAAATCCTTTAGGGTGATAAACTCTCCTCCCCGTGTGGACATGCCAACTTCCTTGCCCTCTTTAATTAAAGTCACAAATTGAACAATTAATACATCAAAAAAATCCGGGGGATATCCCAAAGCCTTCATAGCAGCCTTCATTCTATCAATATAGCCATGATGGTCAGCTCCCCAAACATTGATCACCTTATCAAAACCTCTTTGATATTTATCCTGATGATAGGCGATGTCTGAGGCAAAATAAGTTGGAATACCATTCTCTCTAATGACTACCCTATCTTTTTCATCATCAAATGCGGTTGTTTTTACCCAAACTGCCCCTTTTTCTTTATAGATAAAACCTCTTTGGTCAAGAATAGTTAAAACTTCTTGAAGTCTACCTTTTTTATACAATGATTTTTCGCTAAACCACACATCGAAATTTACCCCAAAATTTTCCAAATCTTTTTTTATTTCTGCTGAAATCTTTTTTAAAGTAAATTCTTTAAAAAATTCCAGAGTTTCCTGATCATCTATCCCCTTAAACCTATCGCCATACTGGTTGACTATTTCTTTAGCAATATCAATAATATATTCACCTTTATATCCGTCAGAAGGAAATTCTCTATTTTCTCCCAGCAGAATTTCGTACCTTACTTGTACTGAATTTCCCAAAATATCAATCTGTTTTCCCTGGTCATTAATATAATATTCTTTTTCTACGGAAAAACCAGCAGCTTTTAAGATACTACTTAAAGCATCCCCAACTACTGCACATTTTCCATGACCGACATGTAGCGGACCGGTAGGATTAACGCTTACAAATTCCACTTGAATTCGCTTTCCTTTTCCCATGTCTATTTTTCCGTAATCTTTTCCCTTGTCTTGTATTTCTTTTACTATTTGATATAACCAATTACTTTTAAACCATATATTTATAAAACCGGGTTTTGCAATTTCCACTTTTTCTATTATATTATTTTTTACATCGATATTATTAATGATAAAATGTGCAATATCCATAGGATTCATTTTAACAATACGTGATAACTGTAACGCAATGTTTGTGGCAATATCTCCATGAGATTTATTCTTGGTAGCTAATAATATTGGCTCTGGAATATCTGTAATTTGAAATTTATTTTGTTTAATATTTTTTTTTATCGAATCCACCAGGAGTTCTTTTATTTGATTAGATGTGTCTATTTTCACTTATAATTACCTTTTTTCTAAATTTTTAATAAATTAACATAGAATGGTACGCCCGAGAAGAGTCGAACTTCCAACACAGGGCTTAGGAAGCCCCTGCTCTATCCATTGAGCTACGGGCGCATAAATTTATTTCATACGAGGATCTAAAGCATCACGCAATCCGTCACCTAAAAAATTAAATGCCAGCATGGTTATGGCGAGTGCCAAGCCAGGATATAATGCCAAATGAGGATTAGAGCGAATAGCTTTATACCCTTCTGATATCATCATTCCCCAGCTTGGTGTAGGAGGATTTACTCCTAAACCGATAAAGCTTAAAAATGCCTCAAAAGTAATATATCTTGGTATCCGTAAAGTCACTGCCACAATACATGGTCCGATTAAATTAGGCAGAATATGTTTTATCATAATTTTAAAATTACTATTACCGGTAGCACGTGCAGCTTCCACATATTCTTTTTCTCTTAATGAAAGTGCCATTCCGCGTGCAATTCGAGCCATCCCAATCCAGGCAGTAATACCTATTCCGATAAAAATGAAGAACAATCCTCCAAAAGCTCTATCAATATCACTTAAAGTTCCCGCAAAAGTTCCGGGTGTGGTAACTGCAAAAGTAGATTTAAACAGCACCATCATCAAGATGATTAATAACAAAGTAGGAAATCCATACATAATATCTACAATCCGCATCATGACATTATCAACTTTCCCGCCATAATACCCAGAGATAAGTCCATATAAAACACCAATAAAAAAAGAAGTCAATGCTCCAATCATTCCAACACTCAAAGATATTCTGGTACCATAAATGATTCTGCTTAAAACATCCCTTCCCATAAAATCTGCACCCAATAAATATCTTTCTCCCGGTTTTTCGTAGTTGTTCATAAAACTACCATCAGCATAATGATATGGAGCAATATAAGGGGCAAAAATAGAGAGAATCGCTAAAATAATAATGATTATTCCACCCAATACCGACATTTTATTTTTACATAATCTTAGAAAAGCATCCTTCCATAAATTTGTTTCAGGCCTTTCAAGAACAATTACTTTATCCCCTGTATTATTTTTTTCTTTTAATTTTGATTTCAAAATAACATTTCCTCTCTTTCTTTTATCATTCTAAGAATATCTAATTCGAGGGTCGATCAAGGAATAGGTTATGTCTACTAAAAGATTTGCAATAATGATAAGCAGGGCATAAAGCAACATAATACCTAATACTACCGGGTAATCGCGATTAGTTACACTGGTAACGAAATACTTTCCACAACCGGGGATGGCAAATATCTGTTCTACAATCAAGGATCCTGTAACCAAAGCCGCAAACAAAGGACCGATAACTGTGACTACCGGAATCATTGCATTTTTAAGCGCATGGTGCACAGTAACATTTTTCTCAGATACTCCCTTTGCCCTGGCTGTTCTAATGTAATCTTCCCTAATTACCTGAAGCATGCTTGCCCTGGTTAAGCGAGCTAAAAGTGCGGCGCTTCCAATCCCCAAAGTAAATGCAGGAAGAATGGCCTGTTGCCAGGTTCCCCAGCGTGCTACCGGCAGGAGATGTAGTTTTAGAGCAAAAAACCAGACCAGGACAGGCCCTAAAGTCATAGCAGGAACAGATACTCCAAGTAAGGCAAAAAACATGCAACTATAATCAATATAGGTATTCTGTTTTAAGGCGGATATCATGCCCAGCGGTATACCTACCACCATGGCTACCATGACTGCTAAAATTCCCAGGACAGCTGATACAGGAAAATGTTCTGCGATAATATCATTCACAGTTCTACTTCGTGAAGAATAAGAAGGGCCAAGATCCCCATGAAGCACATTCGTAAGATAATCGGTGTACTGTTTCCATAAAGGATCATCTAATCCGTAATAAGACTCTAAATTAGCCATAATTTCTGCAGGAACCGGTTTTTCTTTGTCAAAAGGACCTCCGGGAATAGCATGTCCTAAATAAAAAGTAACCAAAGATATAATTAAGAGAACCGGGATAGCCCATAAAACTCTTCTGATAATATAATTTAGCATACTATCTTCCTTTCTATGAATATTTTAAGACTTCAATAACACATTCATTTTAAAATAAGCAATTTAATCTATTTTTGTATTATATCATAAGTTTATAAAAAATTTAATAATAATGGCGTAAAATAACCATGCAATCCTTTGCTTTTTCAAATTGCATGGTTATTTTAAGAAAAATTAAAACTAACTATGTAAGTAAATATTTTTTATTTGTTGATTTTCCAATCTCTGAAATGCTCTCCGCCTAAAGGAGCATAAGTACGTGTAAGATATGGTTTGGTCATCCTTACAAAAGTATAGAAGTAAATAGGAGCTATTGCAGCTTCTTCTTCACACATAATTTCTTCTGCTCGTTTGTAAAGTGCCAATCTCTCTGCAGGGTCAGACGCTTTAGCAGCATCTTCACATGCCTTGTCATATTCTTCGTTATGCCATTTAGGTCTGTTTGGACTGATGGTAGAATGGAACACTTCAAGCAGCCAATTGTTTGCATCAGCATAATCGGCACACCATCCAAACCGGAAAATGTGAGGAGGATCTTCGAGTGTGCTCTGTAGGTATACTCCCCATTCCTGGTTGGTTAGATTAACTTCCACACCTAAATGCTCTTTCCACATCTGTTGAATTGCCTGGGCAATTTTACGATGACCCTCGGAAGTGTTAAACATGAGAGTAATTTCCGGTAAGCCTTTTCCTTCAGGATATCCGGCATCTGCCAGGTATTTTCTGGCTGCTTCCGGATCAAATCCTATACCGACTCCTTCTGAAGGTGAAACATGGCCGAATATTCCCGGACAGACAAAAGTAGTTGCAGGGACTTGATTTCCCTTGGTGATATAATCTATTAACGATTGTCGGTCAATAGCAGCAGAAAATGCCTTACGTACCAGAGGGTTATCCATTGGCGGTTTTGTATTATTAAAAGCATAATAATAAGTACAAAGCCTTGGAGCAATAAATAGTTCTTTGCTTAAAACCGGATCAGCTTTGATTCTATCTAAATCTTCGAGTGGTGCCGCTACCGTATCTATTGTCCCATCTTCATACATGGCCATTGCGGTAGATTCTTCCACAATACAATAGGCATGTATTTCTTCAATCTGTACCTTATCAGCTTCATAATAATCCGGATTTTTCACTAAATATACTTCGTCTTCATGTTTCCAATCTTTTAGAAGGTAGGAGCCATTGGTAACGATATTTTCCGGATCTGTCCATTTGTTTCCATATTTTTCAATGGTCCATCTTGGTATAGGCCTGGCTACCCACATGCCTGCAATAGATGGGAAATAACCCGCAGGTTGATTTAATGCAAATTGAACAGTATAATCATCTATTGCCTTTACTCCAATATAGTCCAAATCTTTTACTTCTCCGGAATTTACTTCTTGAGCTCCTTTGATGACATAGAGCACGTAGCCATAATCAGAAGCATTAGCTGGGTCAAGGGTTCTTTTTACTGCATACTCGATATCATGGGCAGTAACCGGTTTTCCATCTGTCCAGAATACATCTTTTCTTAAATGAAAAGCCCAAACCAGTCCATCATCTGAGACTTCCCAGGAAGTTGCTAATTCAGGAATAACCTCCATGGTCTCATGATCATAATCGGTTAAACCAACAAAAAGCTGTTCTATGACATCTACAGATGTAGTGTCACTCGCCAAAGTAGGATC
>CAZMLS010000036.1:0-4565 GCA_964567215.1 uncultured Atribacterota bacterium
ATCTTTCTTAGTGCTTCGGTCGGTTCAAGATTTGCAGCCTTTCTCGCCGGGATAATACAGGCAATCGTGACAATAACCACTCCTAATGTAAAGCAAAAAATAAGATTCTCCAGGCTAAAAACCGTATAATAAATGGGACTCATCAAAAAATCTGTACTGCTGACTCCCTCGAAAGCCGCACTGTAGTCGATACCAACAATGGAAAAAACTTTGGTTAATATGCCCCCCAATACCGTACCAATCGCACTGCCAATAAAGCCAATCATGGCTCCTTCCATGGTAAATAGAACCAATATTTCACGACCTTTTAAACCCAGAGCACTCATCATCCCGATTTCACGGGTACGTTCATTAACAATCATAATCAGCGTATTCACCAGTACAAAACAAGCCAATATGATGATAAATACATAGATTGAATTGTACATTGTAACTGCAAAATCAAAAAGCTCAACCAAATCGTAACCTTTATTCCAGGGTTGCACTAAATATTTTCCGGATTCATCTTCCCGGGAAAATAATTCATTGAGACCGGGTAAAACCGAAGATATTTTATTATAATCCGAAGTAATCAAAAGCAATTCGGTGACCTCGCCCGGCATCTCCAAAATCCTCTGGGCTTGACCTAATGGCAGGAAGAAAAGTCTAT
The DNA here is from genome assembly GCA_964567215.1 of uncultured Atribacterota bacterium. Taxonomy (GTDB): domain Bacteria; phylum Atribacterota; class Phoenicimicrobiia; order Phoenicimicrobiales; family Phoenicimicrobiaceae; genus JAYEGH01. Next base: position 650 of record CAZMLS010000036.1, read on the forward strand.
CATTGAGTGCCTGAATATCACTTTTATATTTCCCGACAATCTGAAAAGTAGAACCTTTAAAGGAACCAAAAGGAGTCGTATACAAAATGGTGACTTTCTCCCCTACTTCACGGCCTATTTTTTCCAATAGCCCGGCACCCATAACAACTTCCTTATTTCCCTCCTGAACCATCCTGCCCTCGATGATGCTTTTATTAATACCGATAAATTCTATTTCTTCGTCAGGGTCAACGCCCCATCCCATCATGCCGACTAATTCATCTTCAAGGCTCACCATGGCTCCAAATTTAAGCCGCGGAACAACCTGTTCCACTCCTTCTATTGACTTTATTTTTTCACTCATATCCAGGTAACCATTACCGTTAAATCCGTCTAAAGTATAATTTAAAGACATCAGACGCTCTTTTAACTTATATTCTTCATCGATAACCCGTATATGTCCGGCTTTATAGTGAATATGATTTTCAAAAAAAGATTCTAATACCCCATTGATCAATCCACGGACAAAGACCACGGCAAAAATAGCAAATGCAATAGCAATAATAGAAATTGATGTTCTAATTCGGGATCTCGATAGATTTTTCTTCGCTAAATTCCATAAAAAATTCATTTCTTACCTCCTTATCGATGATAAATAGCTTTTACCGGGTCTTTATGCGCTGCCCAATATGACGGAAATATACTGGAGAATACTGCAATGGCGACACCTAAAATAAATAAAAAACTAAAAGCAGGAACATTCCAGGCTCCGTAAATTTTATCAAGAATAGGAATGCCATATTGGGAACCATCTCCACCTATATAGGCCAAGCTAAATCCGTATTTTACCATAGCACTCACACCTGCATATCCAAGCAGGCATCCGGCTAATCCTCCAAGAATACCAATACCGGTTGCCTCCACCATAAAGACAAATACAATCTCCCACTCTCTCATTCCCAATGCTTTCATCATGCCGATTTCTTCCGTTCTCTCCAGGGCAGACAGGATAACATTATTAATAATCCCCAGCATACCAATCAGAAGAACAATTGAAAGGATAGCTCCGATGCCACCCTTTTTGGCAGCACTTAAAGCGATGACAGATGAAGCAGATTCTTTCCAGGAATATGCACTTAACGCCAACTCTTTATCTTTAAAACTGTCCGCTAATGCCCGGGTGATAATACCCTCATCTCCGGAAACGGTTTTAATGGAAAGCAGGCTAATCTCATTACCTATATTTAATGCCTCTTGGGCAACTTCTAAAGGCAAAAAAACAATTCCGTTATTAATCATCGGATTGGGAGCTCTTACCAGCCCTGCAATCTCAATTTCAATGGTATTAAAGGTATCTTCTTTCGTCCTGATCAGAAGCGTAATATAATCACTCACCTTTAAATCCATGAGTTCGGCCAGGCTGACTCCTACGACTGCTTTTGATTCACCCGGGGCAAACATTGAACCTTCAACGATATAATTTTGGGTTGCAAAGACTTCGTTATATTGCTCGACCAAGATGCCCACACCTCGAACCGGTATTTCATCAATCCCATTATTCAGATTAGCCTTAAACCTTAGCTCAGGAGATACTCCTAATACACCATCTGTGCTTTTTATACCCTCTTCCATGTCCTGGTTTAAATCAATTAAATTTTCCAGGAGCAGTTCATCTCTGTCTTCCCAATATTCAGGATTAGACACTTGAATATTTCCTGTATCGTAATTCTTTATATTATCAAAAGACATTTCCTCCATACCGTTCATCAGAGAATCCATCATTAAATAGCTGAAAAATGCGAAAGCAATCACAAATATCGTAATGACATTTCTTCTTTTTTGACGGGTTAAGTTTTTTAGTCCGAGTTTGAAGCTAAACATTTTTTACCCCCTCCTTTCATCAGCAGAAATCATACCATCCTTCAGATTGATTAATCTTCTAGCATATTTCATGACCATCGGGTCATGGGTAGAGAAGATGAAAGTCGTATTTAATTCTTTATTCATTTTCCTCATGATGTCAATAACATCAGCAGCATTTTTAGAATCGAGATTAGCAGTCGGTTCATCTGCTAAAACAAGCTTGGGCTCTTTTACCAACGCCCTGGCAATAGCTACTCTCTGTTTTTCTCCACCGGAAAGTTCATTGGGTCTTCGATTCTCCAATCCTTTGAGTCCCACTTCATCTAACATTTTTAACACTTTTTCTTTGATCTGTAATACCGAAGCATGGTCTATTAAGCGGATAGCAAACTCTACATTTTCATAAGCCGTCAATACCGGAATCAGGTTATAGCTTTGGAATACAAAACCGATATTGTAGCGCCGGGTCATAGCCAGCGCTTTTCTGGACAAATCACTGACTTTTTTATCATTCAGGCGAATGACTCCCTCTGTAGGGGTATCTAAACAGCCTATCATGTTGAGAAGTGTCGTTTTTCCGGAACCGGAAGGACCGAAGATGGTGGTAAATTCACCTGCTTCCACATTCATGTCCACACCTCTCAAGGCCGGTACTTTTATTTTACCTTGCTGATAAATTTTCTTGACTTCTTTTAGCTCGAGTAATGACATTTAATTTGACCTCCTTTATGAATTTAAATGTAACCAATTATTTTTTTTAACCATAAATGACTGTCTAATCACTTTATTCAAGATAATCTTTTTAATGATTTTATGCATTCCAACTCTCCTCCTACCTGTTATAGATTGCTTTTACCGGGTCTTTATGTGCTGACCAGTAAGCAGGAACGATGCTGGACAGAAAAGCAACCACTATTCCAAAAAAGAAAATAAAAACAAAAGAAGGAAAATTCCATGCGCCATAGACTTTATCGATGATGGGCACACCATACATGGACATATCTCCACCAATATAACTTAAATCATATCCGATTTCTGTTATCCACCATACGCCTGCATAGCCTAAAAGACAGCCGGCTAATCCACCAAGGATGCCCAGACCGGTTGCTTCTACCATAAAGACCAGGATAATTTCCCACTCTCTCATTCCCAATGCTTTCATCATCCCAATTTCTCTGCTCCTCTCCAGGCTGGACAGAATAACATTATTGATGATTCCAATCATACCAATGGACAAAATGATGATTAACATAACAGCCGTTTCTGCATCCTCTGCAGTCCGAATAGCTATCACCGTTTTCGCAGATTCTTTCCAGGAGTAGGCATGAAGATTTAATTTTTTTTCCTGAAAAATTTGATGAATACGATTGATGGTTGGGTCAACATATTTCTCTCCATCCATTTTAATAGCTATAATGCTAACGCTATTTTCAACATTTAACGCCTCCCGGGCAATATCCAAAGGTACAAAGACTTTCCCGTTATTTATTAAGGGATTGGGGGTATATACTAATCCCGAAATTTCTAAATCAATGGTATTAAAGGTATTATCTTTCGTTCTAAACAAAAGGGTAATATAGTCGCCTACTTGCAAGCTCATCAATTCGGCTAATTTCACACCCAACACTGCTTTTGATTCACCCGGTGCAAACATCGAACCTTCAACGATATGATTTTGCGTTGCGAAAACATCGTTATATTGCTCGATAGAAATACCAATACCCTCTATCGTCGTTTCATCAATCCCGTTATTCAGGTTTGCCTGAAATCTTAATTCGGGAGATATTCCCAATACGCCATTTATATTTTTAAGGCTTTCCTCTATGTCCTGATTGAAATCAATTAAATTTTCCAAAGGCAGTTTATCTTTGTCTTCCCAATATGCAGGATAAGCGACTTGAATACTTCCGGTCTCATAATCTTTTATATTATTAAAAGACATTTCCGTCATACCTTCCATTAAAGAGTCCAGAAATAAAAATATGAAAAAAGCAAAGGCAATCACTAAAATAGTGATGAAATTTCTTCTTTTTTGACGGGTCAAATTTTTTAAACCAAGCTTAATGCTAAACAT
>CAZMLS010000036.1:4665-8318 GCA_964567215.1 uncultured Atribacterota bacterium
ATTTTCATACACTTTAAATTCTCGCTCAACTTTTTTTAAATTTTCAGGATTTTCATCTAAATCAATAATAAGAGTAGGGATTTGCCCGGAAAATGTATTTGCTATTTCGAAAATCAATCTTGCAGCTTCCTCTGGATACGGTGTATTAAACAATTTTTCATTCACACCCTGCCTGATAATTTTTGTAAATTCGGGTGTTATCAACTCAGTAAATTTCAGAAATATTTTATACCTGAAAAATAAATTCCTGTCATTATAAAGCACTTCTATCAACACTTTTAATAATTCAATATTTTCCAATTTTATGTTTCCAGTCACAGCATAAGCCTTATTTAGTTTAGCTACAGCGTCCAGGTCTTCCCTATCAGCAATTTTTTTGACTTCTTCTAAAATCTTTTCACCCATTTTACAAGTCAGTTGATCCAGTAAATCTTCTTTGGATTTAAAGTAATAATAAAAAGTGCCTTTGGAAAGACCTATTTTACGGATAATCGCATCCACAGAGGTTTGGTCATACCCTTGAGTAAAAAACAACTGTTGAGCCGTATCAATGAATTCATCTTTTCGTTCATGGTAATTTTTAAGGATTCTTGCCATTATTACATCCTCTGTTCATTCTATAGACTGACCGTCAGTCTATATATAACACGTTCCATATTTTTTGTCAATAGTTTATTCAAATCCTGTCAAGGGGACAGTGTTACTGACAATATTGCTTTTACAGTAGTTCTTTGAATTTGGTTAAATGATTTCCCAATGCTTCTTTGATGATGCAGGTCTGATGATAGGTAATAAATTTTACTCCCAAATCAAGCCAGTATTTTATCGCATCAGGTGATGCAGCAACCATACCTGCTACTTTTCCGGCATCTACTATTTTTTTAATTGCTTTTTTTATTATATCTTTAACTAGCGTGTTATCAACTTCTCCCGGGTAGCCTAGTGATTGGGATAAATCCAATGAACCTATTAGAACAACATCGATTTCTTTAAGTTTAAGAATTTCATCCAAATTTTCAATCGCTTCTTTGGTTTCAAATTGCACGATGATCATTATTTCATTGTTTGAAGTCTCAATATGTGTATTTAGATTAGTGGTAATTCCATAACCGGCTGCACGGCTCACATTTACTATTCCTCTGAATTTCTCCCTTTTTTCATTACCTTTTTGGATATATTTAGTCAAGAATATTGCCTTTTTGGCGTCTTCCGCTGTATTGATCATGGGAAAAACAATTCCCATTGCCCCTACGTCCAATGCCTTCAATACATAATTTTTTTCATTTTCACTGACGCGGATGACAGGAACCATATCGGTTCGCTCCGCTGCACAGATCATTGGAATACATGTTTCAGCTGACATCGGACCATGTTCTGTATCTAAAATAATAAAGTCATATCCCGAGTAACCGCACATTTCAGTCAAATCCATAGAATTAAATCCTTGAAAAATACCTAATACCGGTTCTCCGTTTTTTAATTTTTCTTTTGCTTTATTTTTTTTCATCATTTTACTCCTTATTATTAGTAGAACGGTTGTACAATATTTTAAGCAGAATCGTTATCTCTGTGATATTATTTTAACTTTTGCCATAACATTTTTCCATTTTTAAAAACCGGATGGATAATTTTTTTGTCAAATAGATAACTTAGATGAGCAGAAATAGTAATCAAAGTAAGAACAAACTGGGAAGAAGAAAGTTTTATGTTGTGATCTTCGGCAATCGTAGCTAAAATATCTTCCCGGGAAACAGGTTTATTACATAAGGATGCGACTCTATCATTTATTTTTAAAAGATGTTCTCTATTTATTTTAATTAAATCTTGTATATTATCCGTTGGTTTTGCATGTGAAGGAATAAAAAATTTTCCTTCTATTTTTTCCAAGAATAAATGGGTTTTAAGCATGGCTTCTACATCAACACAAACGGTTAAAATATACTTATCAATTATCTCCGGGGAAAACAGGCTGTCTGCAATAAAAAATATATTATCCGGGGTCCTGATACCGATCATCTGTAAAAAATGTCCATCAAGCGGAAGAGCTTTTAAATCTGTATTTATTATTGGACCTTTGTTATCAATAATATGAGTAACACGGGAAGTTTGAGCTTGTAAAAATTTATTTCGTAAAGATTTAAAAGGATAAGCTCCCCATAATAGTAATGGTTCCAACACTGGATTTTCAATAAAGGTGCTTTCTATGGAAGTAGCAACAATATCACAATTGGTTTTTTTCTGTAAATAGTTATTACCTCCGATATGGTCCGCATTGGAATGAGTGTTAATGATGGTTCTTAAATTCCATCCCTGTTTTTCTAAAAGGCGGTATATTTTTCGCCCGGCTGTTTCATCATTACCGCTATCGATTAAAATAGCTTGTTTGCCTTCCAAATAGAGACCAATATTGGTTGGTCCCGGGATATAGAATGTCTTTTTCGTAATCTGTTTTAATTCCATATGTTTATTTTTCATCCTTTATCTTATTTTTTTTAAAGAATTTAATCGACAGAAGCATAGGCACTTTTGCCATATATTCATTATACTCAGAACCAAACTTTTGCGATAGTAGTCTTTCTTCGTATCGGGAAATAAAATAATAAAATATGATGATTAATATCCAAACCAAAGCCGAAAATATGGATAGGGACAATAAAAGAAACCCGAGATAAAGTAATATAGAAGCAAGATATATCGGGTGACGAACAATGGAAAAGACGCCGGTAGTAATGACCAGCGGTTCTTCTCTTTTCTCTCCAAAAACCATACTAAGACCAGCTCGAGCCAGTAATCCGGATATGATTAATATAACCAGGGCTATCGGAATCCGTATAGAATTAGATATGTATCGGGTTAAAAAAGTAGAGTATCTGAATACAAATGAGTCTGCAATCCAAACAATAAGAAAAATAACCAGAAAAATCAACTGTCCTATATCACTATAAGCATGTTCGCCTGTTAAATCATCCCGATGTTGATGAGATTTTCTCAAATGACCCTTTTCTTTTTTCATTTTTCCTCTCTTATTTTAAACTTTCTGTTACTTGCAATGCCGGTCTGTTAATTTATCCATGGATTTTATATCAACTAATCAGATGGAAAAAAAGTGTCTATATTTAATAAATTCTGCAAAATATTTGTAAATCCTTTTTTTATACTTATCTAGAGTAGGATACACAGCACCACCGGTAGTTCCTCCAAATTGTTCTGAACCGGATGGCTCCAAGATTACTGCAAGTAGAGGAACTATTGGCACTGGTGGGATGATAATTTCCGGTGCTGCAGGAGCTGTAGAACCGGGTGCAACCGTGAAAATTACTGACGGGCAAGGGAAATCAGTAACTACGACTGCTGACGAAAATGGTGGTTTCCACTTGGTGGAAGCTGATCTTCCGGAAGATTTTGACCATACTCTCGGAAACAATTTAAATGTAACCCAAAATTCTGAAGGCTGCAACGAAAGTAGCGCTGTTACCGTACCGATTTTGCCCTAAAAAAGTGATTGATTGATTTTTCTTGCTAGCCGTTTAATAAATCTTCTTATTAAAAAACAGGGGTAAAAATGACCCCTGTTTTTTTAATATTTAATCAATGGTCATTATTTTTAGTCGGCCAAATATCGCATTGGCTTCAATATCCAAATATCCCCGGTC
>CAZMLS010000036.1:8418-9642 GCA_964567215.1 uncultured Atribacterota bacterium
TTATTTTTAGTCGGCCAAATATCGCATTGGCTTCAATATCCAAATATCCCCGGTCAGTATCTATATCTCCTATTCTATATTTTTTTGTACCAAATGCTCTCAAAGAAGAATTTCCTAATTCCAATTCAGCAAAAGCAGAGCTTGCCCGAATCAGAGCAGGCGTTTTAGAATTCAGAATGACGCTACCTTCAGCAAATATGGTATTTATCTTTACTCTTTTTACTTCGTTTTCCAGGTCTATTTTAGACAAATCAATGACTCCGGAAGCAAATATAATATTATATTCTCTCCCGACTTCTTCCGCCCGAATAGTCCCTTCCTTAAAGACAATATTACTTGTATCATGCATGCCAAAGCCATTAAAAAGAATAAAGATACCAAAGAGTACGATAACGATTCCGACGATTAATTTGAAGGTATGAACATTAAAATTAAAAATACTATTTAACAGTAAAACGACTCCTATTACTAACAATACAATTCCGATAAAAAACCCGCCAAATATTCTCATGTTTTATTCCTTTCCAATATTCTAATTATTTTGCAAAGCTGAAATAATAGCCGGCAGGAATGCCGGAAGGTCCAGAGGAGATCGGGAAGTGATTATATTATTATCTATTACCACTTCTTTATCCAGATAAATCGCCCCGGCATTGACCAGGTCATCCTTGAGCGCAATCACAGCGGTGGTTTTTTTACCCTTCATAATATTCGCCGAGATGAGAACCCAGGGGCCATGACAGATAGAAGCTACTACGCCGCCTTTTTCAAAGATTTTCCGAACTAAATCAAGAATTTCGGGGTAACGGCGTAATTTGTCAGGAGCATAACCTCCGGGGACAACGATTCCCTGAAAATCATCTGCGTTCGCCTCTCCTGCAGGTAAATCAGCCTTGGCCGGAAGCCCGTGTTTACTTTCGTAAACCTTGGCTTTTGGTCCAACGAGCTTCACTTCGGCGCCTTCTTCCAACAACCGGTAATATGGATACCACAATTCTAAATCATCGTAAAAATCTTCAACTAAAATTGCAATCTTTTTTCCTTTTAATTTCATTAAAATAACCTCCTTACAAAATTATTTTCTAATAATCTACCTTGAATTTTTGCATTCGCAAACTGGATAGAAAAAAGAGTACTTATATCTAATAAATTCTACAAAACTTTCGTAAATCCTTTTTTCAAGCTACCTGATATTATAGGGAAGTCTTTGGGGTCAGGTCTCAA
>CAZMLS010000036.1:9742-15585 GCA_964567215.1 uncultured Atribacterota bacterium
TCAATAATAATGGTATCATTTGGTTCGATTAAGGTAGCAGCTTTTCGACAAATCTTGATTTTTTCTTCCAGCATTAAAGATTCGGCTGTTTTTATTAAATATCTTTCTTTATCTTCCCTCGAAACTGTATTTTTCTTTAAAACCGATCCTCCGGGAATAAGATTAATAATATTCCCGTGTGACAATTTTCTGAGGTCTCTCCTAATAGTCATTTCGGTTACCTTAAGTCTTCCTTCCAAATCTTTGATGTTTGCAAAACCGTCAACAGATATCTTTTTTAATATATAATTAGTTCGGTAATTTTTATCAGGCATAATACCCCTCTAAAATATAGTATCGTGCATATAGTATCGAGTGAAAAAAACAAAAGAAAAAATTAAAAGTTTACGCTAATAAATTCGTATCCTGTATACTATAAATCGTATTATAAAATTCTTGCAAAACCTGTTCCCTTTATATTTCCCGCATTTCCTTCGTCCGTGTCTAGATGTAGAGCTAATTTGCTATTAGGTGAAACCCTAATTACCACATCTTTATAAATAACGCCATGTTCTTCTGATACTTCTACTTTTACCCGGTCCATATTTTTTACCTTATATTGCTCTGCATCTTCCGGGGTCATATGAATATGTCGAGCAGCTCGGATTGCACCTTCCTTCGATGCAATATGCCTTTAGGGCCAATGATGGTTATCGGAGAAGAACCTTTTATGTTTCCCGAAATTCGAGTAGGTAAATCCAATCCCAAAAAATAACCGTCAGTTATCGACAATTCAACCTGGGTAAATTTTCGAAGAGGTCCGAGAATCCTTACTCGCTCCATTGCTTTCATATTTGAACCAATAATATTGACCTGCTCGTTGCCGGCAAATTCTCCCGGTTGTGATAAATCACGCAATTTTGTAAGTTCATATCCTTTTCCAAATAAAACATCCAAAGAATCTCTGGTGAGATGAATATGGTGATTGGATATTTCCACCGGAATAGAAAAATCATTCAATACTTCCTCCCGGGATTTTACTTTACTATAAATCGTCTTTGAAATGACATCAATAATATCTTTATATTCTGAAAGATTTGAATCTTCCATATTTTACCATCCTGCATAAAATTATTCTTTGTATCGGTTTTTTAAGCACTTACAATCTTGATACCGGAACTAGCGCCCAATCGGGTTGCTCCCGATCTAATCATCAATAAAGCTTCCTCGAAATTATGTATGCCACCCGCAGCTTTTATTCCCATTTTGGGACCTACTGTTCTGCGCATTAGAGCAACATCATGGGCAGTGGCACCGGCAGTAGAAAAACCGGTGGAGGTCTTGACAAAATCATAACCTGTTTTTTTTACCAATTGACTGGCAACAACTTTTTCGTTATCAGTCAACAAACAAGTTTCAATAATAGCTTTGGTAATCGTTGTACTTTTACAGGCTTTGATAACTGCCCGCAGGTCTTCTTCCACTATTTTTAAATCTCCATCTTTTAGTGCTCCTATATTAATCACCATATCAATTTCATCCGCCCCGTTTTCAATAGCATTACGAGTCTCGTACGCTTTGGTACGGCTATCCATTGCTCCCAAGGGGAAACCCACTACTGCACAAACCTTCACCTCTGTACCTTCTAATTTCTTTGAACAATATTTTACCCGACCTGAATTAATACACACCGAATAAAAGCCATATTTAACTGCTTCTTCACATAATTTTTTAACTTGATCCCTAGTCGCGTCAGGTTTAAGTAAAGTATGGTCTATATAATGAGCAACATCCGAAGGGCTTATATTGTCGGCTTTCTTATCCATATTTCCAAACCTCCTTTTTTTAATTTTTAATTAATTTATAAGTAGATACTCACGGGTATACTCACAGTATTCTACCTTTCGTGTTAGCAAACAACCCACCCGTTAAACAGGTGATTTTAAGAAGCTTCTAAAAGAGGCCAAATTCCTGTTTTTCTCTTTCTTCTTTCTTTTCTCTTTCTTCTTGATATTTTACATATTTTTTTATTCTATCTTCATTCAAGCCTATCGAAATAACACAATATACCCGGCTCCAAAAGGGATTCCCCCTAATAGGGTTTCTTTTTTTGAGAATAGGAAAGCCTTTGAAGAGTTTTATTGCTTTCTTACCTTTTAGCGTTCCCGTGATTTCGGATATTGACATTCTTAAGAGGTATAGAAAGTATCATATGTATATGGTCCTCTTTTACATTCATTTCTGATATTTCAATGCTTCGCCATCCACATAGCAATCTTAGATTTGACTTTACAAATTCAGTCACTGCAATTCTTAATATTCTGTATCTGTATTTTGGACACAAGATATGTGATACTTGCATTGATAGATTATATGGAATAATTTCTTCCATTTAATCATAGCTTATTCTAACATATATTTAAACATTTACGATAAAATCCTTAACCATTGCCATCTTCTTTTCATGGCTACCGACTCCACCCTTACTGCCTTGGACATTGCATTTGATACTGCCACCATAATATCAACTTCTCTATTTTTGCTCATGTCCAATGCACCTTTATAAATATCCATTTTATTCATCCTTAGCATTGTTTTTATAACATCTAAAGTTATTTATTAACATTATAATACATATTTTAAAAATACCAACTTTTAAATTGATTTGATATGCCATTTAATAGACAAGAAATATAAATCAGGAAATAAAGATATTTTTATGGCATTATCCTGCTTCTGGAGAAACATAAAAGAAACCAGAGGAAAAGTTGTATTAAAAAAGTAAGAAGGATATGATTGACTTTTTAAATTATTTAAAATTATTTATCCCTTGGTGCTGGGTGAAAGAATGGCTTCTGCTGGCAATTGCGAAACTGAATCGATAATCATTTTAACCTTAAAGTCATTAACTACAAAATGTTTTATATGTGTTTTAAGTTTTTCATGAAGTTTAGAGTGTTTTTGGTTATATCTGCATTTACTTCCACTACAATTGCAGCTTTTTCCCCCGTCATCGGAATAAACCACAATATGCAAACGGTTACTACTGATACTTATCTTATGTTGGATTGCAATAACAGCTAACTGCGCAATTAAACGTTGTAAAATTTTAAAATAAGCATCTTTTCCGACTCGTTTTCTAAAATATGAGAAGGTGGAATGAGCAGGTGTTTTTAAGAAATTATCAAACCCGCAAAGAACACAAAAACGGGAATTAAATTGTAGGGTTTTTGCTAATTTCCGGTTAGATTCTACTTCACCCAACCAGATTAATAGTTGAGATTTAAATAGGGCAATCGGATCGTATACCAATTCCCTGTTCACAGGGTATGCATCTTTAATTAAATGGGATATAAATGACCAGTCAATAGATTCAAACAGAATCTTAATCGGGTCATCCTTTTTTATCTTCTTATAAGCTTCATAAGTGATGAAAGAAAGCTGCCGTTTTTTTTGGTTACCCATATAAATATAATCCCTAAACTGATAGAGCTATCTCATATCAAAATTAAAATATACAAACGTGAAACACTTGAAGTTAATTTATTAGCATCCAATATTTGTATATTAGTAGAATAATGAACAGAAATTATAATGTAATATTTATAAGATATATTAAAATAAATCCTTTTTTTGGATTTAAAAAGTTATTAATAATTATTATATTTCTTTCTTTTCCTTAAAAAAGCAGGAATTTCCAAGTCTTTATCGTCAATTTCATCTTCCACCGGGATCATTTTTTCAACATGTTTTATGTCATCTTTTTTTGCTTGTGTTCTCTTAGCAGTTTGGGGTTGTTTTTCTTCTTCTTTCGTCTTCTCACATTGGGTGGCAATAACTGACACTCTGATTTCATCTTTCATTTTTTCATCAATGATGGCTCCAAAAACGATATTGGTTTCATCTCCTACCGCACCTGATATCATTTCTACAATTTCATTAACTTCAAATAAACTCATATCTAAACCACCGGTCACATTAATAAGCAATGATTTTGCTCCCTGGATAGAAACTTCTAATAAAGGGCTGGATATCGCCATTTTTGCAGCAACAGATGCCTTTTTCTTCCCTTTTCCTGTTCCGATACCAACCAGAGATGGACCGGCATCTTTTGCAACCGTTTTTACATCTGCTAAATCTAAATTGATTAAACCTGGAATGGTAATTAAATCAGCAATGGCCTGGACAGATTGACGCAATACTTTATCGGTCATTTTAAACGCTTCTCTCATAGAAGTATCTTTGGATACAATTTTTAATAAACGATCATTAGAAATAGTAATTAATGCATCCACTTCCTTTTTTAATTCCTCAATTCCTATTTCTGCTTGTAATTGTCTTTTTTTACCTTCAAAAGAAAAGGGCTTGGTAACCACTCCAATGGTTAAAATTCCCTGCTGTTTAGCTATTTTAGCAATGACTGCTGATGCACCGCTGCCAGTACCGCCTCCCATACCGGATGTAATAAACACAATATCTGCTTTTTCAAATACTTTTGCAATTTTCTCTTTGTCTTCTTCAGCTGCCTTTTTACCTAGCTCGGGATTACCACCGGCTCCCAAACCACTTGTCAGGGATTTACCGATTTGTATTTTTTGATGTGCCCGGGAAAGTGTTAGAGTTTGTAAATCTGTATTTACGGCAACTAAATCAAGGTTGTCCAATCCTTGACGTGCCATTTCTCGAATCGCATTATCTCCTCCACCTCCTACTCCGACCACTTTTATATTTATAAACTTTTCAAACTTTTTTTTAGGAGTAATGGTTAGTTCAGATAATATTTCTTTTCCATTGTTTTTCACTTCTATTTTTTCATCAATTCCGGAAGAAGTATCCCTAATCAAGTCTTCCTTGTATTCCAGAATTTTACTAAACCCTCGCCCTAATGTTTTCTTTTTCAAAAGACATCACCTCTTGCCCTAGTTTATAATAATCTACCGCCCCGTGGGATCTGGGGCTGTAATACAAGGCTGGTATGCCTTGACTGCTTGCTTCTACCAAAGTAATATTTTTCCTTATAATGGTCTTCAATAAGTTTTTAGCAAAATATTGCTTTATCTCTTCCATAACTTCTTTAGCTAAATTACTTCTCAAATCTGCAATAGTAATTAAAATAGATATTTTTAAGGGATGATTTAAATTTCTTCGAACTAATTCTGTGGTTTCGATAAATTCCTCAATACCTCTTAAGGCAAAAAAATGGGGCTGCATTGGGATAATTACTTCATTACAGGCTTTTAAAGCATTCACTGTTAATATTCCTAAAGAAGGCGGACAATCTATCAGTACGTAATCAAAGGGAATTTCGCATTCCCTGATACTTGCAGCTAAAAAGTCTTCTCGTCCTATCTGATCTATGAGCTTATACTCAGCACTCGCAAAATCAATATTAGTGGGAGCAACAAATAATTCACCTTCTTCATTGCAATTTATTTTTCGCAAAATTTCTTCTAATTTTAATTTGTTTTTTGATCGAGAAGGTTCCAATACATTAAGCATGGTTTTTTCCAGGGTATCAGGTTCAATACTTAAACCCAGGGTAGTATGTGCTTGAGGGTCCAAATCAATTAATAAAACCTTTTTTCCCATGGAAGCCAGACTTGCACCCAGATTTATAGTAGTGGTGGTCTTTGCTACTCCGCCCTTTTGATTGGCAATAGAAATTATCCTCACACCCTATCCCTCCAATATACTAAAAATTAACTCTGCATATTACCCTGTTGTGATTATATCATAATTTTTTAAATATATAAAAAAAATCTTAAAACTAAAATCGACTAAAATATTGTTAAAGGCATTTAATATTTTTATTCTATTTTGTGATAAAAAATCCTTCTTTTTAATTATTTTTTTTAAAATATTTT
>CAZMLS010000037.1:0-15116 GCA_964567215.1 uncultured Atribacterota bacterium
GTTAGCACTTAGAGAGAGTTATGTCAAATGTTGAGACCTGACCCCTTTATTTCTTCTTTATTTCTTTAAATAAGTCTTCATATTTAGATGATTTTCTATAAAATACAGGAATTTTCCCAATCGGTGCTTCTACTTCTATCTCTCCTCCATTAAATTTGGTACCATTCCATAAATGCACCCAATTATCTTTTGGAAGATAAACTTTCCATTTCTCTTTTCCGCTCTCATAAACTGGCGCTACTAAAAGATCTCTACCTAATAAATATTCATATTTTATTTCATACGTTTTTTTATCATTTTCATAGTGGATAAATAAAGGTCTCATTACCGGAATACCCTTATTACTATTTTCTTTTACTGCTTCTTTAATATAGGGTGCTAATTTTGTAAATATTATTGACATTTTAGCTAAAAACAGTAAAGTTTCATCATCCGAATCAAACTGCCAATTATCTTCAGGTCTATTGCCTTCATGGGTTCGCATCATAGGAGTAAACGCAGCCAGTTCAATCCAACGCATCATTAATTCCTTGCTACGCTTCATGTCAAATATTGTAGTATACCCGCCTATATCACTATGATGAAGCCCCATTCCGCTCATTCCTAAAGATAAAGCAGCAGTAATTACAGAAGCCAAACCATCATCCAAGCCCCAATCAACATTTTGATCTCCAGAAAAGGTCATGGCATTATATCTTCCGGCTCCCGAATATCCTGACCGCATAAAATATAATATCTCACCTAATTTATCCGTTTCTTCTATGGCAGCTCTATTAAGTTTTGCCCAAAGTGTAGGCCATAAATTATGTGCTTTTCCCGCATTGATTTTACTGTATAAGACAGCATCGACAGGCAAATATTCTCCAAAGTCCGCCATCCATCCGGAAAGCCCAAATTCTATCATATTTTTCTTAATAATTTCCTTGTACCAATCGAAAGCTTTTGGATGAGTTAAATCAACTATACCTACATCAAACTCTCCAACATCGATTAAATAATCGCTTCCTTCTTGATTTTTAACAATAAATCCTTTCCTGCTGGCTTCTTTAAATAGCGAACCTTCTTTTATTAAATATGTATTAATATATCCTAAAAATTTAACTCCTTTTTTATTTAATTTTTTAATCTCAATATCTAATCCCGGATACCTCTGGGAATTCCATACCCAATTCCAGAGTAATCTTTTACCAAAAGATGTATTTTTTTGCCCTACCCAATCCTGTGCCCATAATGCATTTACTTTCACGCCTTTTTTTAATGCATTTCTATATTTATTTAAAGCTATTTGAGTTCCACCTTGAACGCCAAGAATAACTCCGTGATAAATCCAATCCGGCATTTCCGGTTGCCTTCCCAAAAGAGCTGTTAAATTTTCCAGGATTTCTAAATAAGTTTTAGCAACACCTATAATAATATTCTCCGGGACACTCCAAATTTCCAACTCATGAAAATCCCGGTTAGAAAAATCAAAATTCATATAACAGCTATCATTTACATGGCAAAAATACTTTTCACTTGAAACAAAGGTAGGTTGCGGATAATAAGTGGTATAATAATCTCCACCTGCTTTATCGTATTTATCAGCCATAAATGTGGCATAAGTATTTTTATTTCTACCAATGCCTTTTTCTGAAACCCAAAGCGGAAAGCTTTTACCTCTTAAATCAAAGCAGGAAAATTGTTCCCCACACCCATAAACATGTTCTTCTTCTTTTGCATTAATTCTAAACCAGATTCTATTAACACCTTCCGGACTTTTAACAAAATTTATGATAACTCTATTTTCTTCCTCTTTTAACATCATTTCAAAAACATATATACCATTAAAAGAAAATTGTATTTTAATTTGCTTTTCCCTATTCGCAATTTTAAAGTCTTTCAATCCTACTTTCTCTACCAAATGATCCTTGATTTTAAAATTTCCTTTATGCATATCGTAAAAGGCGCACCCTTTACCTGCAAATAAACAAGGTTTATTTTTAGTATGATTTAGAATTTCTATATCTTTAACAAAAACCTTAAAACCATTATCACTTTTTTCAACCTTCATAATGTAATGACTCCTAAATTAATAATATTCATTATTTTAAATAAGTTGCAGGCTAATATATCCGCCTCTAAACCATAAAAAAACCTCTAAGTTATAAATTAAAATAATGAAGCTTTACTGTATTATCTTATAACTTTCCAACCTTTTATTTTCGCAAGTATTTCCAGTGGTTTTATATAATTACCATAAACTAAAGATACATGATGAGCAATTCCATTGTATATGACCTTATCTAGAACATCATTTATGTTATTTTCAAATCTTACCTTTAAATAAGTACCTTTAAGAATTTTTTTCATAGGTATTCCCATTCCTTTTTGAAGGAATACTCTGTATTTATTTTGTGCAGAATCAAATCTTAAAATTGAAACTTCACCATCTTTCATTACAAAATCAGCCGTTACGCCTTTCCCTCCAGCAAAATAGGTATCTAAAGATCTTACACATTTTCCATCCCAAAGATTACATGAGGCAACACCACAGTGCCACATTAATGCAAAATCTTCTTTTAAATCAACCTGTGACAGGTCTGCAAGAAATGGAGATTCAGCACCAATTGCTCTGTGAATTAACATTGAAATGGTTCCTTCTACATCCCCTTCACAACCTAAAATATAACCTTCTGCCTGTAATATCGACATCGCTGCACATGGTGAAATTCCAAAACTTGCAGCAAATTCAGGCCAACATCTTATCGCCAATGCTGTAAGATTATTTTTATCTACAAATTCTTTTATTTTGACAGAAAGCTCCGCAACCTTTTTAACCTGAATATTCGTAATTCCTGAAATATCAAATATTTCTCTTATTCTTCTTTCTTTTTCCCTAACTTTATCTTTAGAAACTTCAATCTTAAATAGTTCTTCTAATTCATAATGATCAAGTAATATTCCTGTTTGATTAAAGCTATCCAATTCATCAATACTTAAATTAAAGAATCCAGATGCTCTATAACCAGCTATTCCTATATGTGCATTTTCCAAAGCCACTTTTGCTCTTATTGCATCAATCCAATTTTCATCTATTGAGTCTGACATTATTGAATAATATTGTCTATTTCCTGATTTATAAAGATTTGAAGCATCCAGATTTACTCCACAAATAGAATTTAACCTTATTTTCCCGCCATTGTAGGGAAGTTCATTAAGTCCCCATAATAGAATGGGTTTTCTTATCACCTTATCTAATTCAAGCACAAGGTGTCCCAAGTGGAATGTACCACTTATTACAATGAGCCCATCTATATTTTTAGACATCAAAAACTTTGCTGCTTGCTTGGCATCTTTAATATTAATCAGTAAATTATCAATAAAAGTATAATTAACATTTTCAATTTCTTTCAAATCTTCCTTTATTCCATTAAAGATTTCCTTCGCTGAAATAAAATCAAAAGTTTCCCTTGCTAAACATACAACTCCTAATTTAATCTTTTCTTTCACGATAAAATTCCTCACTTTTCTGTCCAATTTAATAACATAATTCAACTATAAACGTTAGCTATTCCTTCTTTCCCTCTTTGGTCTTCATGCTCGCTATTTAAAGATGTACTTTTAATCTTTAGAAAACAAAAAGCTCTTTTTTTCTCCAGCTGAACCTTTTTTTATTTTTGTAAAAACTCGTCACTTTTAGAGATGTTAATCAACTTTTATACGCGAATTGTTACTAAATTTATCTTTACTTTCACGATTTTACCATTAACCTTTGACTGCTCCGCTGGTAAGTCCGGATATAATTTGTCTCTGAAACAAAACATATCCTGCTATAGCGGGAATTATACTTATCGTAATGGCGGCAAACATGGATGTATAATCTGTGGTAAATTGATTTGAAAAAAATCTTATTCCCACTTGAACAGTTCTATTGGTCTGAGAGGAAGTTAAAAGCATCGCATATATAAATTCATTCCAGCAATATAGGAATTGAAACGTAATGGCCGTAACAATACCCGCCCTGGAAAGCGGTAATATAATTTTATAAAATCTTTGGTAGAAATTACAGCCGTCTATCACTCCCGCCTCTTCAAGTTCTCTTGGAATTGTATTCATAAATCCTCTAATTATAAATATGGATAAAGGAAGTCCCATTGCTGAATAGGTTAAAATTAATGCAAGTTTCGAATCGTACAGACCTAAATTTTTTATTAATATAAAAACAGGTACCATCAACGCGCTTACAGGGACCATTATTCCCGCCGAAATTATCGTAAAGATAAATTCTTTACCTTTAAAATCATGTCTGGCTATAGCATATGATGCCATAGAACTGATCATCACATTTAATAGTGTTGCTGTAGTACTTACAATAATTGAATTTAAAAATAATCTTCCGAGTCCTGATACTCTGAAAGCATTTAAATAATTTTGAAATTGTAATTTACTGGGCAATGCAAGGGGTGCTCCCATTAGTTCTCCATTCGTTTTTAAAGAGGATATAACCAGCCACACCAAAGGAGAAATAGTGTAAAAAAGGAAAAATCCCAAGATGATCCACATGATTGCATTTTGAAAAGTTTTACTTTTATATTGATCTATTCTATTATTTGCAGATTTCCCATATGCCATTACATGCATAGTGCAATTCCTCTTTTTTTTTACATTTCATATTTTTCAACCTTAAATAATTTTCTAACTCCTACAATAACAAAAACACCCATTATAAGAAGTATAATTCCGGAAGTACTTGCTAAACCATATCTAAAACTATGCATCTTTTTAAATAAATACAAGACCATTACCATAGTTTTGTTTGCAGGGCCACCATTCGTCATTATGTAAGTCTGTTCAAATTGTCTTAATCCATAAACCATTGCTATAATCATACAAGTACAAATTGAATTCTTTATAAGAGGCAGTGTAATATAGAGTTCTTGTTGAAACCTGGTAGCACCATCAATACTTGCGACTTCGTAATATTGCTTGGGAATCGAGCTTATTTCTGCTAATATTATTATCATAAAATAACCTATATAAAATACACCGTATAATACTACTGCAGGATAAGTTAAATGTAAATCTCCCAACCAATTCCTTTGGAGATTAGCAAGCCCAACTAACTTAAGTAATCCATTTAAAGCACCATATCCACTATTATATATAGCCATCCACATTATAGATATTGCAACAATTGAAATTACATTGGGAAAATAATAAACTGTTCTTAAAAATTCCCATCCTTTTGGTTTTCTCGCTAAAAGTATTGCCACTAAAGTTGCAAGCGGTACTTGTATAAATCCTCCAGCCAAAAGCCAACCAATATTATTTCTAATGGATAGCCTAAATACCGGGTCCATAAATAAAGATATATAGTTTTTAATTCCAACCAAAGTAGGTGCGCTTAATCCATCCCATTTATAGAAACTTGTAACCAGTAAAAATCCAATGGGGTATAGAAAAAAAGCTGTAAATAAAATAATAATAGGCAGAAGAAATAAAATTATTCCTACCTTACTCTTACTTTTAATTGATAATTTTTCCATAATATCTTTTCCTATCACTTTTTTTATTATTCTCGAATCCCCTTATAAGCAATTATAAAACTGCCTATAAGGGGATTGAACTCTTTTTTCGGTGTTTATGCTACTCTGCTATCTTGCATCTATTGCTTTTAATGTTTCAATGAATTGTTCAGGACTTGTTTCTCCTAATATCATTGAAGATAATGCTTGTGGAAATTCTGTTGCAACTTCCTGGTTCACACTCATATTAAAGTGAGGAATGACATAGGGTGCATTGTTAGACAGCTCAACCATTTGTTTTTGCAATCTTTCCATCTCATCTCCTGCTCCCATCTCAGTCTTGATTACAAATAATGCGCCTGAATCTATGGAAAGTCTTTTAACATTATCAGGCAAGGTTAAATATTTTAAAAATTTTACTACAGCTTCTTCCTTGCCCATATCCTTTTGATTGCCTGCACATATTAATGCTTGAACAAATCCAACTTCTCCACCTTTTTCGCCTTTTTCACCTATATACGCTGGTGCATTAGCAACCGCAACATGAGTATAGAATTCACCTGAACCTTCACTTTTAATTCTTCCTATAAACCATGGGCCATTCATAAGCATGACAGTTCTGCCACTTAAGAAATGTCCAGCCGCGACCGCTGCATTTGCACCAACGGCATCTGAAGTAGTATATTCAAACATTTTCTTCATAGCTTGAGCAGCTTTTACATATGCAGGGTCATCGAAACCTTTCTCATAAATATCAGGACCACCAAATGCATGCAGTAATTGTGAATACCAAAGCATAGCAGTCCAGGCATTATCACTGGTCATTAAAGATAAAGGGATAACCCCATTTGCCTTCAATTTTTCGCACATTACGAAAAATTCATCATAAGTTTCAGGAAAAGTATCATAGCCGGCATCTTTCAATAATGTTTCATTATACAAGACTGGGGTAATTGCAAACTCATAAGGTATTGCTAATATTTTGCCATTATATGTTGCAGTATTTAAAATATTTCCAACAAATCTATCTTTCCATCCCTCATTCATGTATGAAGTAAGATCCATTAATTTACCTGATTTAAAAAATGGTTCAATCTTTGAACCTGCCTTTGTTATAAATATATCAGGTACGCTTCCGGCAGCAATGGAAGTTCTCATTTTTTCTTCATAGGCATCATAATCAGCAATTTCCTCAACGACAACTTTAATATTCTCCTTATTGTCTTCATTAAATTTTGCAATAAGCTCATCCATAACTTTTGCCTTCGAATCTTTGCCTACCCAAATTGAGGGGAAATTTATAATTATTTCTTTTCCTGCCGCTGCTGCATTATTTTGTTCTAATCCCAAAAAACCCATTACCAAAACAAAACATATAGTTATAGCTATTAGATTTAATAATCTCTGTTTAAACACTTTCAAAAACCTCCTTTTGATTAAATTAATTTTATTCTATCGAATACAATCGTTAGCCATACTAGTATCTTTATTTTTTTACAATAATTTTCACCTCCCATCCTTTAGTGATAAGTCGATGCCTTAACCTTTTTGTCAATCTTTTAGAATTTAAGGAATATGGATTAAACAATTTTTAACATGTTAATTAGTATTATTTGGTATTATTTTTTAAAGCTTACACAATCACTTTCATTTCTAATCATGTAGAAGTTCTCATTAATTTAAAAAAAGAAATACAAAAGTAATGGTTGGAATGATGACTAAAGTAAATAAAATTCCCGAGATACTAAAATCTTTCATTGAAAAATAACCGGCACTATAAGGAATAACATTAACCGGAGTAGATGTAACTAAAATACACGCTAGTGAAGCAGCAAAAGCAGCGGGTCCCACAATTAACCAAACATCTAGTTTTGATCCTTGGGCCAATGTTATCAAAATTGGAATTAAAATTAAGGCTGATGCAGTGTTGCTTGAAAAAAATATTTTAGCTATTTGAATTAATGTAACAATGAGCAAAACTTGAAAAATAACATTCATATTAGCTATATTAGTAAGAAAACTGTATGCAATCCATTGAATGGTTCCGCTATCTAATAAAACTTTCCCAAGGCTTAAACCACCTGCGATTAAAATAATGGAACCCCACGATATACCATCTTGAGCATCATTCCAGTCTAATATTTCAATATAGGGTAAAAATATTAATATTGCAGCAAAAAGCGCTATAAATGAGTTAGAAATAGGAAAACTCAGGTATAAACTAATAAAAGGATTTGTTAACCATAAAAAAATAGCCAACCCAAAAATTGCCAATATTTTTCTCTCTTTACTTGTTAATGGTCCTAATGCTTTTAATTCATCTTTTATATAATTCTTTTCAAATACTAATGCATCCATTTCTGCAGGAAAAATATGTGTTAAAATAAACCAACCGACTAACAAAAGTATTAAAATGACCGGTACACCTATTTTCATCCAATCAATAAAAGTAATATTTATTCCTGCCATTTCTCCTAAAAACCCTACCGCAAGAATATTTCCTCCATTTCCAACAGGGGTTCCCACCCCTCCTATACCGCATCCCCATGCTATAGAAATCATTAAGGATTTCCCGAAATTACTTTTTAATGGCTTTATTTTTGCCTTTTCTAATATTTCTCGAGCAACTGGTAATAAAATGGCCGCAACTGCCATATTTGTTATCCACATGGAAAGCAGTGCAGCTATTCCCATAAAAGCAAATATTAACTTAGAACTTTCCAAGCCCACCTTATTTAAAACTATAAGTGTCAGTCTATATAAAATTCCGGACTTATTTAATGCTGCAGAAATGATCATGACACCGATGAAAAATATTATAATTGAATTACCAAAACCTGAGGTAATGGCATCTTTAAAAGTAGTAAGCCCAAAGATTGGAATTAACAAAATCACAATTAAACCTGTAATCGAAAAAGAAATGGCTTCAGTTATCCATAAAATAATAATAAAAATCAACAAACCTAATGCTTTTCTTCCTTCTATAGATAACCCTGAACCTTTTAAAAAAGGTAACCATATTACTAAAAACATACAAATGAATGCCAACAAAAAGTATAATAAATTTTTCTTTATTTTCATTCTGTTTCCCTTATTTTATATATTTTTTCTTATAGTGTTTTGAATCATTAATTATGAGCAACCATAGCTTAAATTCCTTATATTCTTGAATAAATTTTTCATTAATATTTTTTATTTATCTTTCTTGATTAGCCAATTAAGACCCAATTCGATTAGTTTGGCCGGGGCAGGGGTGCCGGTTAGAACACCGAAAGGCATGATTTTTCTCTTCTCCCTTTCTAATATATTATATCAAGAACCCTAAATAAGTTGAGTGGTAATCTGTAAAGATTTTAACTTATTTATTGCAATTATTTTTCCAATTCTATATCAAAAAATATCCTGAACAGTCCCAAGAAATATTTGCTTATAATTATATTCCCCCATTTTCGAAGAACATTTCATTAACTACTAATGAAATGGGTCCAATATAATTCATCTTATTTTTAAATTTAGACACTAATATGTTTTTTTTATTGTATACAGTGTTGTAGTGGTTACAGCGAACTATAAATTTATCCACTATCATTCGCTCCTCAAATCCTCTCCCATACAGAATAATCTTACTCGGTGCTAATATCGAAAGAAGATTAGCAACGGTTAAACAAAAAATATCCAATACTTTATCAACCATTTCAATAATTCCAGGATCATTGTATGCCATGAAATTTATAATATTATCTTCACTTATGTGTTCCAAATCTCCATTACAACTTTCGTAAACGCCAGGTGTCTTATCCCTGGAAAAAATTTCTTTCATCATTTTTACCAAATTATCAAAGGATATTACAGTTTCCAAACAACCTCTTTTCCCGCATTTACATTGCTTTCCATCAGGTTGAACTATACAATGTCCAACTTCAGCCGCATTAAAACTTTCACCTTCATATAATTTTCCATTAATAATCACATCAGACCCTACACCAGGTCCCCATTTTAAGACGATAAAGTTTTCAACTTCTTTGCCCAATCCATAAAGTATTTGTGCAATCACAAACGCCTTTACATTGTTTTCAATCACTACCTTATATCCTAATTTTTGCTCAAAATAATCTCGTACATTTATCTCTTCATCCCATATACCATATGCTTTTTTACTCATACCATTTTTTTTGTCAACTGGTCCGACTACACTAATTCCCACACCCAATATTTTCTCTTTTGGTATATTTGCCTGTTGAATTATATGGGTACAATGAGACGCAACAACCTCAAAAAAATCTTTTGGCTTGCCTCCGGATATGGTTTTTATCTTTTTACATATAACAATTTCGCCTTTCAGATCACTTATAGAAATATAGGTAAAATCAGGTTCTATATTTATTCCTAAAACATGTTTATACTTATAGTTAATTTCTATAAGTATTTTTTTCCTACCTGCTCTTTTTTTCTCTTTCATTTCACCTTTCTCAATGATGATTCCTTTCTCTATCATATTACTACATATATTTGTGACCGTTGCCCGTGTAAGAGAGAGGGTAGATGCAACATCCATTCTGGACATCACTTCATTATTATTAAGTAATTTCAAAAATTTAGACCTGTTTTTTGATTTTACATATTCCATATTTAAACCATTTCTACTCATGTTATCCTCTTTCATCTTTTCATTAATGATTTTTTATTATCACTATCTACTTATCACCATTTTTTTACTTCAGTTTTAAAAAACAAAAAAATAAAACCACTTCTAAAATCAATGAATATCATAGGTTATTTTAATAAATAGAATGACATTTATTTTCCTGCAATACTGGAATTATCCCTGTTGTTCAAAAAGGGTATTCAAAGAATAAGATACGCCACCTGTTTATTCTTTACATTTAGCATAAATATTTTATTCAGGTCTATTATAAATATTATTTTCTAACTCAGATATTTTTATCATTGCCTTTTTTAAATTTTCCTGTCTCCAATCTTCCAATCCTTGTGTGAATTCAGTCGTTAAAAATTCTTCCACCATCTCGCAAGCCATTTCAGGCGCAACTATCCAACCACCCATCGTCATGATATTGGCATTGTTTATGGCTCTACATTTCTTTGCGCTATAAACATTTTCTACCGCAACAGCATATATACCTTTATACTTGTTTGCAATAATTGCCATACCGGCTCCTGTTCCACAAATAAGAATACCCTTTTCATATTCTTTATTTTGAATTTTAAGTGCGACCTTGGAAGCAATATTAAAAAATGGAATGCCTTCTTCTAATTTCTGTGTACCTAAATCATCAAAATGAACTCTTTTTTTAATAAGATATTTTTTGATATTTTCTTTTAAATAAAATCCGGATATATCTGAACCTATTACTAATTTCATTTTATATTCACCTCGAATTATAATCTTATTTTGCGCTGACTGCTTCTAATGTTTTTTCAACTATATCATCTGTCGATAACTTATATTTCTTGATAAGATAATCATATCTTCCCACTTCACCAAAGCAATCATGAACACCAATATATTTAAAGGGTGCACACAAATACTCTTCTGTCATTACCTCGGCTACTGCAGATCTTAAACCTCCAATAATATTATGGTTTTCACATGTTACCACTGCTTTGGTTTTTTTAATCGATGAGACAATAGTCTCTTTGTCTATCGGTTTTAGCGTATGTACGTTTATAAGTTCAGCATCGATCCCTTTTTTCTTTAATATTTCTACTGCTTTAATTGATTCACTCACAGTGATACCTGTCGCAAAAATGCTTACATCATTTCCTTCCTTAAGTACATCAGCTTTAAAAAGATTAAATTTATAATTGTCATTAAAAACTTTTGGAGTTGTTTTTCTAAATAATCTGATGTAAATCATACCTTTATAATCTACTATTTGTGGCAGAGCTTTCACTAATTGGATAACATCAACGGGCTCAAATATGACAGTACCAGGTATACTTCTGATAATTCCAACATCCTCGAAGCTCATATGCGTTCCACCATTTAGTTCCGCTGATATTCCAGGATCAAGTCCTATGATCTTAACATTGCTTCCGGCATATGATATTGAAATAGCTATCTGGTCTGCAATTCTTCTTGACGCAAATGATGTAAAAGAGCTAATAAATGGTATAAAACCATATGATGATAATCCGGCAGCAACAGATGCCATATTCTGTTCGGCAACACCAACATCCAAAGCTCTTTCCGGAAATTTTTCCCTTAGCTTCATAGTACTCCCTGCTTTGCCTAAATCAGCATCAATAAAAACTATCCTGTCATCTTTTTCCATTATTTTTTCAATTTCTGAAACAAGAGCTACTCTCATTTCTACATTCGTATTGTACATTACAAATTACCTCATCCTACTTCAATTCTTTTAATGCTTTTTGAATTTGTTCCGGCCTAATATGCATGTTATGATTTCCGACCCCGGATTCTTCAGCAAAATAAGCACCCTTACCTTTAATGGTATTCAAGATAATCATTGTAGGACAACCTTTACATTTTTTAGCAGATAAAATAGCATGATCAATTTCTTGTACGTTATGCCCATCTACTACATTCATTACATTCCAGCCAAAAGCTTTCCATTTATCAACAATTGGCTCTAACGAATTAATTTCATCGGTAGTGCCGTCGATCTGCATTCTATTATAATCTGTAAATCCTATAAGATTGTCTAATTTTTTATGTGCTGCATACATAGCAGCCTCCCAAATCTGTCCTTCCTGGCTTTCGCCATCACCGATTAGTGTGTATATAGTTGCATTATCTTTTTTAATTTTGGACCCTATTGCAATACCAACCGCACATGAAAAGCCTTGCCCCAATGAACCTGTGGTCATATCAATTCCCGGTGTTCTTATCATATCGCAATGACTGGGAAAATTTGTATTAGGTTGATTAAGTGTATAGAGTAGTTTTTTATCGAAATACCCTTTATCTGCTAAAATAGAATACATCGTAGGTCCTGCATGTCCTTTTGAAAGGATAAACCGGTCTCTACCTTCCATTTTAGGATGATTAACATCAATATTCATGTGGTTATAATATAAAACAACAAGAGCCTCCACTATGGACAGGCATCCACCTATATGCCCAACTCCTAAATGCCCTATTGCATCTATAGTCAAATACCTTATCGTTTTACACTTTATATTTAACTCTTTAACTTTTTTTTGTCCCAACAAAATCTTTTCACCTCACGGTAAACATAATCTTTAATATAGGAATAATTATTTCTATTCATCTGATTGTAATCTATTTTATATTTTATAGATTTAGCGCAGTAGCAAGTGATTTTACAATATTTAAAGATAGATTGTTTAAGCAAAATAATTTAAATATTTTTAAAAAGCGGCAATTCTTTTATACTTCAATAAAGTTCAATTTTTAATTGATAAAAACACAAAATATTTTCATAGATAAAATCAATCAAAAAACAATCATTTTTTTATTACCATCATCAAAGTCTTTTATTGATTAATTTAAGTAACTAACCAATTTTTTTTACAATAACATGCATATTCTTATTTGTCAACCAATTGTTGTTATTTGGAAATAAAGGGTTAGGTCTCAACATTTGACATTCATTCTTCCTTTAAAGCTGTTATCACCTTTTGCATGACCTCTTTAATTTCATGATTCGCTTCGCTTTTTTGTTCAAATCTTTTAGCAGCCTGGGAAACAGCTGAATAATCCATCTGGAAAATTTTGCCTATTTCAGATAAGGAAAGCGGGGTGAAGCGTTTAATGAGATAGGTGGCTAAAGGACGATACAGGTTTTCTCTTTTTTTATCAAAGATTATCTTTCTTTCAATATACAAATGTTGAGACCTGACCCCTTTATTTTTGTTCTATTTTATATTTTTTTATGTCCAAAAACCAATGGTTCCAAAAACCTTCTTTTAATATTTTTTCAGTTTCATTTATAATTATTTTCTTTTTGAATATGGGTCCATCATAGACAAATGTATGAAATTCGCCATTTTCTCCACAGCAACATATATTTTTCTTCTTGATTTCTTTAATCAGGTCATAATTAATTTCTCTTCCCAAAAAATCTTCTTCAAATAAATCTGCTTTCGCACTTATCACGATTGCTTTAAAACCAGTATCGACAAATTCTTTGATCACTTTTTCTGCTGGTAAGCCCCATAAGGGTTCTATAGGGCTAATATCCATATCATTACATACGCGATCAACCCAACTTTTGTGCTCTCTTAGGTAAATATCACCAAAGATCATTCCTTGAATTTTCTTTTTTTTCAATTCATTTACTGCTATTTTAAATTGAGTTTCATACCCTTTCATATCAGCAGGTACCGATTTCTGAACTATAGGAATTTGTATTGCTTCTGATTGTAGATTCATAAGTTCATTTGATATTCCATGAAAACAACATCGTTTATATTCCTCAGATATAAAATTGAGTAAAACACTTATTTCATATCCCTGCTGAATCGCTTTAAACAACGCAAGACAACTGTCTTTACCGCCAGACCATGAAGATATTAATTTCATTGTTAAATCCTTTGCTATTTTTATAGTCATAATACATAACTTAAAACAATCGAACTACTTTGTTTATATCCACAAATAGACATATCCTGCAAAGTGCCTTCTATTTTGCTCTATATAATCAATCTTAAACTTAATTTTTAAATATTTTCAATGTATTATACGACAAACCCTTTTCATATTCCTTCTTAAAAACAAAAAGTCCTTCAGTAAATGCCAAAAGGATTGGAATTATCTGACTCCATGCACAGGACGATTTTCCCAACTTTTGTAGCAGTCATGAGCTTGAAAAAGTGTATAATAAATTGGGAGAGACAATTCGTAATATTTTTTAATATTCGATTAGTAATTTTTCTACTCTGCTCCTTTGATTGAAAAGTACCTCTAAAAAGATTCGCACACCAAAAACTCCACAACAGCAAATGGCTTCATTTCTTCATTACCAAGTAGAACAGTCACTTTATTATCCTCTATTCCCACGTACGGGTATATAATATCCCCTAATACAGCTGCATTTTTATATTCAACCCGCACACTGTTAATCCTTAAATTATCCGGTAGATATTCCATGGCCATCAAAATATATTTTTCATTGTTCACATGTTGATTTGAATCTATATAGAACCGTTGTACTTTGAAGGCTTCTTTCGTTTCCATTTCCGGTGGGATTTCCACTTTTCTAGTTATGGCTTCCATAGGATATGCAGGCTCTGTTGAATACAATAATTTTTGTTTTTCATCTACTCTTTTTAATTTCCCTGTTTCCCTATCCACATATACCCACAGAGAATTTGCATAGGCAATTACCTGTTCATCCTTGTCCTTAATGATAAAATTCCTATATGCCATGAACCTGATAAATTCATATACCCATGTGCTGATACATATTTCTTCCCCTAATTTTGGGAAACGTTCAATGATAATATGCCAATATGAGAGTACCCATACATTCCGATTATCCTCCCTGTACCTTATCCCAAGATTTAAGGATTCAGAGTGAAAGGTACAGCTGTCCTGCAAATAATTGACCAGTGCTGATAATGTCATATTGGATTTTTCATCACATTCACTATATCTTACTCTGCTCT
>CAZMLS010000038.1:0-6063 GCA_964567215.1 uncultured Atribacterota bacterium
TTGGCTCCAGGATGGTGTACGAAATTGAAGTTGAGAAGAATTTCCTTACCGTAGAGATTGCTAACCCCCAGGAGCATAAAATTTATTCTATAGGAGAGGAAGTATCTGTCATCTTAAAGGAAAAAAGTTTACATGTGATACCATATGAGGAGATTAAAAATTAAAAAGATTTTTTGTTCTTTAAGATGGTTTATCCAGAAACCTAAAACCAGCTAGAAAATAGGGTTTGCTAACTCAATTTGTATTATTATATTTATTTTCAATAAGCTTATTTACCTCTTGCATCGTTCGTTGGAAAGGTCCTTCTGCTTCCATCTTTAAACTGGTTACTGCTGCTGCCCAGGTTGTTGCCTCTTGAGGAGAAGCACTTAACCGTTTGGCTGTATAGGATGCAATACAAGTATCTCCCCGTCCGCTTCTTCCGATAATTTCTTTAGGAAAGAATTTTTCTTCGTAAAATTTACCATCTGCAAAGACTAATAAACCTTCGTGGTGAGTGATGATTACTTCTTTAGGTCCCAGCTCGTGCATTTTTTTAGCAGCTGTGTGAAGGTCGCATTTACCAAACAATATTTCTGCTTCCACTGCATCAGTTTTTAAAATATCCAAACAGGCAAATATATCGTTTCTTTCCGGCCATTCCCTGGCAACCAATTTACCATAATTGTTCACCCGAATAAAGCTCTGAACATCAGCGGATAAAATAGTATCTTTTTTTGATAATTTTTTAATGATTGGAAGGGTTACTTCTCCACGTATGGATGCACCAACCACAAAAGTACGGGCATGAATATTTTCTACTTCTTCCGGAGTAAAACTGCCGGCAGTACTTTGCACAAATATAGTACGTTCATCTACATTATCGGTTGGGTATTCTAAGCGGAGGCAGGTAGATTTTGGGGAAATATGAGCAAATACATCTATATCTAATTTTTTAAGTCTATCTACAACTCTGTGGTCTTCCTGTGCCAAGCGTGTAATGGCGGCAACTTTTAATCTCATTCTTGCCGCAACATTAGAACCATAATTAAAAGCACCTCCGTCTACTACTCTGGTACCGGCGGAAGATACGATGGTGTCTTTGGTATAATGCCCTAGAAAAGCAATATCATATAACTGAGCGGTATTTTTCATTTCATTATCTCCAATCTAAAATAAATATTTCGAAGTTTTTAATTTCTTTGTTCGGTTATTATAGCAAAGAATAAAGCGAAAAAGCAATCTCCTAAAATATATCATTTATTTTTTTCTCCTCAAATGATTTTAATACGTTTTTTTGAAAAATATTGTAGAATAATTTTAGGTCTTAAGAAATTATTAGCGAAAAATTTAAAAAGTATTTTTAATTGGATAAATTTTAAAATATTTTTCAAAAAAAAGAAGGATTTTTTAAAGTTATGTCGTAAAGTTAAACCATAAAATAAAATAAATCAAGCAATACTGCTAGTCTTTTGTGTATATACAGAAAGAACAGTAATTATTTTTAATTATATTTATAATCGAAGGATATAAATTGGATTTTAAATTGCCCAAAAAGGATATTATTTCAAAAGAAATGCCGAGATATCCCAATATCTGGTTTTATGTAAATTGCAATATTGTAGAAGGATATCTTGAAGCCGTTTATTTAGTAATATCAAATTTAATGAAATATTGCAATATAAAGAACAACTTTAGCGAAAATTATCGTTTACGCCATATTTTATTTAATAGTAACGAAGGAAGCGATATAGAAGGAAGATATAAAGGCTTACAACCTTATACAGATATAGATAATCCTTCTAACAGCCACGATCATCAATTGCATATTAGATATTATTATAAAAATTTGATTAATAATAAATCTGAAAGAGTGAAATTAAATATAAGCAATAGGAATATAATATTTTATCGATTGGCTCTGAGCGCCCATTATGAAGTAACGACAGAAAATAAGAATCATCCATTTGTAGAATTTTGTCCAATATGTGGGAGAGCCGGCATATACGATATCGAGATTGATCAGAGTGCTTTAGATAAAGAAATATGTAGAAAAATCCATGATCCATTAGGTGTTGAAATTCTTTTAAAAAATACAATTCGTGGAAATAAAATATATAATAATAGAGGAGAGCAGATTAAATTTATTGAAAGTTTGAAAAGAGATTGTGATTTGGAAACCTACATTGTTGATACGATAGATGCTGAAATAAATACTCCAAAGATCGGACATATATTGATAAAAAAGATTAATTATGGCAGAGATGTTATTTTAAAAAAGATAAAAGAAAATTAAATATTTGGTAAAAAATTATTACCGTTTATGAATCGTAGTTCTATTAATTATCGGCGGTTCCCAATTTATAGGTAATAATATAATTAAGCAAATGCTATTACTTATTTTGTTTCCCTCTCTACCTTCCTGATATTATTTCCAAAACCATGAATATTTTTACTATTTCAAAAGATTATATTAAAATAAAAAGAAAAATCAATGTGTAACGGAGAAAAGATATGGAATCATATGTGATAAAAGATGGAGATATTTTTCTTTTAATTGATCAAGCGGGTAATATTATAAAAGATGCAGATGCACAATATGGTTTATATACAAAAGATACTCGATTTTTAAACAAATATAGTCTGTTCGTCAATAATAAAAAACCTATTGTTTTTTCCTTTAAAATAATAGAAAATTATATGAGTGAGATTTGCTTAATTAATCAGAATGTTAGAAAAATTGAAAATGCAAAGATTTTAATCAAACGAAAACAATTAATATCGGATGGCATTGTATATGATAGGATTTCAGTAACAAATAGCCATCTTAGTTCTTTAAAAATAAAAATTACACTAAAAATAGAAGCTGATTATCTAGATATTTTCCAGGTGAGAAATTACGTTAAAGAAAAGAGATTGGGTACCATTCTAAGCCCTCGTAAAGTAAAAAATGGGATTATCTTGGGATATATTGGCAAAGATGGTATAAATCGTGAAACAGAATTGAAAATATTAGGCGGAGAAGGAGAAATCTACAAAGACAGAATAGAATTTTCTTTTAAACTAAAACATAAGCAGGAAAAAGAACTTACTATTATTATAATTCCCAGGATCAAAAGCCAAAAATTGATCAATAAAAATATTATTAATTTTGAAAGAGCACGAAAAAGGTTAAAATCGGATCTTAAAAAATGGAAAGAAAATTCTCTTATTATTAATACTGATAATGACAATTTTAATTGGATTATAGATAGAAGTCTGTTGGATTTAAAATTACTACAGACTAATTTAGGAGAAGGGTTTATGCCAATGGCCGGAATTCCCTGGTTTGCTGTTCCTTTTGGCAGAGATAGTATTATTGCCTCATTGCAGACATTGATGTTAAATACAAAAATAGCGCAAGGGACATTAAAGACTTTAATCCATTTTCAAGGTAAGGAAATTAATAAAGATAAAGAAGAAGAACCGGGTAAAATAATGCATGAAATAAGATTCGGGGAATTAGCCCATCTTAATTTAATACCTCATACTCCCTACTATGGAACAATTGATGCTACACCATTATTTCTAATCTTGGCAGTAGAATATTTTCATTGGACAGGAGATTTAAAATTTATAAAAAAAATTCTACCCCATTTACAAACAGCTTTAGATTGGATAGACAAATATGGTGACGTCGACCATGATGGGTATGTTGAATACAATCCTCAAAGTAAGAGATGGGCGGTTAATCAAGGATGGAAGGACTCGAGAGACTCCAGTGTTCATCGAGATGGAAGTCTAGCCATTCCCCCAATAGCCCTGGTTGAAGTTCAGGGTTATGTTTATCAGGCAAAAAAGGGGATGGCTGAAATATTTTCTTATTTAGGAGAAAAAGATACAGCCGGGAAGTTAGAAAAGGAAGCACAGGAATTAAAAGTAAAATTTAATAGAGATTTTTGGATGAGGGACAGGAAATATTTTGCTTTTGGGCTTGATTATCAAAAAAAACAGATTGCTTCCATCACCAGTAATCCCGGAAATTGTTTGTATAGTGGGATTATTGAAGAGGATAAGGCGGAAGCAGTAGCGAAAAAGTTATTTAGTGATGAATTGTTTAGCGGATGGGGAATAAGAACTATGGGAAGAAAGGAAATTGGCTATGATCCAATGAGCTATCATAATGGCAGTGTGTGGCCTCATGATAATTCAATTATTATTGCTGGTTTGATCCGTTATAATTATTGGATAAAAGCTATCAAAATTATTGATGGATTTGTAAAAGCAGCTCAATATTTTAAAGATAATCGTTTACCCGAACTTTTTTGTGGTTTTAGCCTAAAGGAAGTCAAGAGTTTAGTGAAGTATCCTTTTGCTTGTAGCCCTCAGGCATGGGCAAGTGGTAGTATTTATTTAATAATTCAAAGTTTATTGGGAATAGAGGCAGATGCAATCAATAATAAAATTTATTTAAATCCGATTTTACCTGAAGGTATAAATAAGGTCGAAGTAAAGAATTTAAAAATAGGAAATAATAAAATTAACCTTGTAGTAATTAAAGAAAATAATTGTGTTAAGTTAAATAATATAAGAATAGAAGGAAATACAAAAGCAAATTTAAAAATATTTTATGAAAAAGCTCTTCAAGTGTATAATTAATTTAATAGGAAAGAGGTAAAGCTTGAAAATGAAAAAATATGATACTTTTATCATGGGACATATTTCTAAAGATGAAAATATTTTCCAGGGAAAAACAGTCAATGAAATCGGGGGAGCAGTTGTTTATTCATCCTGCAGTGCTTATGCTATTGGTCATAAAATTGGCATATTGACTAAATTGTCTTTTAAGGATAGAAAATATCTAGAAATATTTTCTATTCCCAAAGAGAATATTATCGGTCTTGATTCAAAAAATTCAACTTCTATAAGGAATATTTATCATACCGAAGACAGAGAAAGAAGGACTTGTACTGCGATCTCTATTGCTGATCCATTTAAAATAAGGGATATTCCCGATAATATTGAGTCCCGAATATTTCATTTTGCCGGCCTTATATCCGGTGAATTTGATAATGAAATGATAAAATTTTTAGGTATTAGAGGAAAAATTGCTTTAGATGTTCAGGGCTTTTTACGGGCTGTTGGGAAAAATAATGAAATGATTTTTAGAGATTGGAGGGAAAAGAAAGAATATCTTCCCCATATAAATTATCTAAAAACAGATGCAGCAGAAGCCGAAATCATGACCGGGGTAAAAGATAGAAAAGAAGCCGCGGAAATTTTATTTAGTTGGGGAGCTAAAGAGATTATGATTACCCACAATGAAGAAGTATTAATCTATAATGGGAAGAAACATTATGCCTGTCCTTTAAAACCGCAAAATCTTTCCGGTAGAACAGGAAGAGGAGATACTTGTTTTAGTGCCTATATTACCGAAAGGAAAGATAAAAATATTGAAGAAGCTTTGCTTTTTGCCTCTGCATTGGTTTCTTTGAAAATGGAGAAACCTGGTCCTTTTAAAGGAACCAGAGATGAAGTTAAGGATTATATGAAAAAGTTTTATTAAATGTATTAATCTAATGGTATAAACTTTTCTTTATTCGCTTTTCTTTTTAAATTTTTAACTATAATCTTAAAAATTGAAAAATCCTATTTATTAAAATTAACGACATGTACAATAATAAGAAAAAAAAGGTAAGTTATGAAAAGTACTGAATTTAAATTTAATACTTTTGACGGATTGGAACTCTTTGGCCAAAGCTGGCAACCGGAAAAGCCCCCAAAAGCAGTGGTTTGTTTGGTTCATGGATTAGGAGAGCACATCGGGCGTTATTCCCATGTAGCCGATAGATTAACTAAAGCAGGGTATATAATACTCGCTTTTGATTTGCGTGGACATGGTAAATCTCCCGGTCTACGTGGTCATAATCTATCATATGAAGCTTTTATGCAGGATATTTCTTCTTTGTTGGAAATTTCAAATAAAAAGTTCCCACAGTTACCCTCTTTCCTTTATGGTCATAGTCTGGGAGGTAATTTGGTTCTTAATTATGTTCTTCGTCGGCAATCACATCTTAAGGGAGTAATTGCTACTGCCCCCTGGCT
>CAZMLS010000038.1:6163-14897 GCA_964567215.1 uncultured Atribacterota bacterium
GAAAAAGAAGAGATCTTTAAATTTTTAATAGACTGGCTTGATGAGAAAGTTTTAACTTAAATTTATTGTATAAGACTCCCCTCTGCATTTAAATTTGAGATTTTTTGTAGAGATTGCAGCTTTTTGGTTAAAGCTTGCAGCCAGAAAGCCAGCCAAAAGCAGTAATCTGTTTATTAATCAGAAGAGCAGAATACCACGGATTTATCTGTGGCTTCCCACAAAGAGGATTTTTAAATAAAATCGGAAGTGGCAGTAGACTAATTTCTAATTTTAGGATTTGGGGAAGCTTAATCTGTTAGTGTAAACTTTAGTGGGGTAGTTGAAGAAAAATATTATATATTTGACAAATGACAAATGATAATTAAGTATTTGACTTTCTAAATTTAAGGGAATATAATTTACTTTTAGTAAAAGGTTAATTGTGTTTAAATAAACGGAATTTAAATTTATGAATATTGTTATTTTTTGAATTATTTTACCTGTAAAGAAGGTGCTATTTTGGAAGAAAAAGCTATAATCGGAAGACTGATGGAATTGGATAACAGAGCAAATAAAATAAGTGAAAAAAGAAAAAAACAGTTGGAAGATTTAAAGAATAAATATAAAGAAGAAGAACAAAAAATAATTATGGATTATATGTGCCAGATAAAAAATGAAACGAAGAGCACATCGATAAAAATATTGCAGGAAGCTCAAATGGAAGTAAAGCGGCAAAAAGTAACTACAAAAGAAATTTTGGAAACCATGGAGCGGAAATTTGAAAAATATCAAAAAAACATTTCTGATAATATATTAAAAAAAATATTGTATATCAAGAAAGAAAAAAATGAATAAAGTAATGGTCTATGCAGCAATAAATACTAAAATAAGATCATTGGAAAAGAATTTTTTGAAACGTGTAGATTATTTAAACATGCTACAAAAAAGGTCTGTTGCTGATATAGCTATCTATTTAAAAGAGAATACTTATTATGGCAAGTTATTAAGGGAAATTCATATTGAAAAAATCAGTAGACGAGATTTAGAAGATTATTTAAAAAATAACATGATAAAAAATATGGATAAACTCATTTATTATTTTCAAGATGATTATAAAAAACTTATTCACTCACTTTACATGAAATATGAGATAGAGGATTTAAAATCTCTATCTCGTTTAATTGATAACTACAAAGAAGCGGAAAGAACTGAAAAACCACTATCTTTTCTAGGTAAATATAGTCGAATTGATCCAAAAAAACTTTTTCAGGCAAGAACAAATAGGGATTTAATATATTTATTGGAGAATACAGAGTTTTATGAATTTCTAATCCCTCTTGTCAATGGGAAGAGGGAAAATCGGTTTAGATTTGAAATGGCTTTAGACATGGGATATTTTAATATAGTGCAAAACAGAAAATTAAAGATATCTGGTGAGGATAAAAAAATATTGAAGAAATGGGAAGGTATAATAGCTGATCTTTATAATATTCAGTGGATATATCGGGGTAAAAAATTTTACAATCTCTCACCGGAAGAGCTTTTTAATTATACCATTAATTTTGGGGACAAAATATCATTAAAGACTCGTAAGAATATGTGCTATACGAAGAATCTTGGAGATCTCTATAAAATTACAATGAGTTCGGTTTACGGATTTTTATTTAAAAAAGAAGAAGTATCCAGGGATATATATATGGATAGACGTATTAATAGATTTATTTATTTCAAAATTAAAGCTTTAATTCGTAAATTTCCGATGAGTATTATTCAGACTATAGGTTATGTACGATTACTTGAATTTGAAATAGAAGATATTGTTTCGATTATAGAAAGTATAAGATATGACATACCACCACAAGAAGCTATAAAATTTTTAGTTAAAGTTACATAAGCTAAGGAGATATTTTAATGGGCGTAGAAACGATGAAAATTATGGGAATTATTGCCAAGAAAGATCTTTTAAACAAGGTTTTGCGTTTGGTAATTTCAAGCGGAAGCATGCATATGATAAATGCTCTTGTAAGAGTCAATTCTACCAATATATTTTTGCCTCCAAATGAAAAGAATATAAAAGTATTAGAAGAACTGCCTTTCCTAAAACCATATTCTTTAAAAAGGGATTTTGTTAAGGAGGAGAAAATAATAACGTCCTTGATGGATCTTTTTAGAATGGAACATCAGGTAAAACATAAATATTTAGAGCAAGATTATAATTATGATGATTTTATGAATCAAATTTTTAATATTTATGAGAAGGTGCATTTTACTGCCAATGAAATAGAAAAAAAAGTTCAATTAATAGAAGAAAAAAGGGAATATATTAACCGGCTCAAACATTTAGAAAAATATGATTTTAACATTGGACAGCTCACTTGCATGAAATACCTTACCTTTAATCTTATAAAGATACCTAGGGAAAATTATGACAAGCTCAAAAAGAATTACGAGAATATTCCGGCGGTTGTATTAAAGGTGGCAGTAGAGGGTAAAGAAGTTATATTAGTTTCAATAACCCCGAAAACTCTCGAGGAAACATTAGAAAAAATTCTTAGTTCTCTTAATTATACGCTTTTGCCTTTACCTGATAAATTTAAGAATACCGCAATTGAAATTATAGAAATACTGAATAAAGAGACAAATAAAGAATTGGAAGAAATAAAATATCTCAAAAAATCTTTAGAAGGTTATAAAACTGAACATATGGCAAAATTAAAAATGGCATATTCAAGATTGGTAATGGAGAAAAAAATTGAAGAATATAAATCTGACTTGGCTGTAGGTGATAAACTGTTTTTTATGTTTGGTTTTGTACCAATTGGTGATGCAATTAGCTTGAAAAATGAATTAGAAAAGCAGTTTGGGGAAAATATTATTATTTTAGTGGATGATTTAAATGATACTGATTGTGGTATAACTCCTCCCACAAAACTTAGAAATATAAAATTTTTTAAGCCCTTTGAATCATTGGTGAAGATGTATGGTACTCCTGCTTATCACGAAAAAGATCCTACAGTTTTTTTTGGAATAACCTATATGATTCTTTTTGGGGCCATGTTTGGAGATGTTGGTCAGGGGAGCATATTACTTTTTGCCGGTCTTATTTTGGAAATGGTTTTGAATAAATCTGATTTTGGAGGATTGTTGAGTAGAATAGGTTTTAGTTCTATTATTTTTGGATTTTTTTACGGTAGCGTTTTTGGTTCTGAGGAAATTATTCATCCTCTTATAATGAGTCCTATGAAAAATATAAATTATATATTAGTAGTCGGAGTAATTTTTGGTATATTCCTAATATTGAGCAGTTATATCTATAGTATTATTAATCTTGGTCATAGAAAGAACATTGAAGAGGGTATTTTTGGTAGAAGTGGATTAACCGGACTTGCTCTTTATCTAATGTTACTTTACACCATTTTTAGTATTGTGGTCAGACATTCGAATTTATCCTTCATTATGGTATGTATTATGCTTGGTCTTCTGGTGATTATGGTATTTAAGCAACCATTAACTAGCAAGCTTACCCATGCAGATAAACTTTACAAAGGATCCCCTGCTGATTATTATACGGAAGAAGGATTTGGAGTATTGGAGACCTTGCTTTCCATGCTTTCAAATACAGTATCTTTTTTAAGAGTGGGTGCTTTTGCATTAAATCATGCAGGACTTTATATTGCATTCGATACTATGGCTAAAATGATGGCTGCTCCGTGGGAATCTATAACGATACTGGTAATCGGTAATATAATTATCATTGGGCTGGAAGGACTTATCGTATTTATTCAGGCTTTAAGGTTGGAATATTATGAACTCTTCACAAAATACTTTGAAGGAGATGGGATAGAATATGTTCCTGCTAGAATCAAAGCTATGTCGTTATTTAAACAGAGAATGAGCTTGTTCAATAAGAAAAACGCATATTACAGTGTTGGAAATGCATAATTTCATAATTTATAAAATATTAAGTGGAGGCTTTAAAAATGTATAGCGTAGTTGTATTACTTGCCGCGGTTATTTCAGGATTAACCTTGGTTTCGGGTTTTTATATCTATTTAAAGAAAAATAATACAAGTGTAAAAAAAATTAAAGGAGTTGCAAAAATCAGTGTGTCTATTTACGGAGCATTGTTGGCGTTTTTCATGTTTTTTACGGTTCAAGATATTGCTAATGCAGCAACTTCAACAAATTCAGAAATGGGAATGGGATTTATTGCAGCTGCAATTTCTACAGGTCTTGCCACAATTGGCGCTGGATATGCCGTTGGCGCGGTAGGTTCTTCGGCTTTAGGAGCTGTTTCGGAAGATCCAAGTATTTTAGGTAAAACCCTTATATTTGTAGGCTTGGCAGAAGGTATCGCTATTTATGGATTGATTGTTTCGATAATGATACTAGGTAGGCTTTAGAAGAGGTCAGTATGAAAGTATTTATTTTAAGTGATAATACTCATACTTTAACCGGAATGAGATTATCTGGTGTAGAAGGAATTGTAGTTCATCAAAAAGAAGAAATTTTAAAAGAACTAGAAAAAGTCAAAGTGTTAAATGATGTAGGAATTCTACTTATAACCGAATTATTAGCAGAAAAGGTTCAACCGGAATTAAATAAAATGAAAATGTCACGCAGTCTTCCGGTAATTGTTGAAATTCCTGATAGACACGGATCAAGACGGTCTCCAGATTTCTTAACCAGATATATCAGAGAATCTATTGGGATTAAGATTTGAGGTGAATAAAATATCATGCCTAATACATTAGAAGACAAGATTTCCCTTTTTACAAAAGTAATGATTGAACGAATTGAATACGATTTCCAAAAAAAACAAAAAGAGCTTGTGGAATATTGTGAAAAACGAAAAGCGAATATTATAGAAAATTATGAAGAAAGAAAAAAAATTGCTTTAGTGAAGGCTGCAAGAAATGCTGAATTTAAAAAACAACAGTTGATTTTGAAAACTCGTTCCGAATTGCACTTGGAAGTTCTCAAGAAAAGAAATGAATTCATTGAAAGAATTATGGATGATGTCAAAAAAAGAA
The DNA here is from genome assembly GCA_964567215.1 of uncultured Atribacterota bacterium. Lineage (GTDB taxonomy): Bacteria > Atribacterota > Phoenicimicrobiia > Phoenicimicrobiales > Phoenicimicrobiaceae > JAYEGH01. The sequence continues at coordinate 11,176 of CAZMLS010000038.1, forward strand.
CAAATATATTTATTAAAACAACGGAATACAAAGGCTTTTTAAAAAATGCTATAAGTCAAGTATTGTCAAAATTTTCTGATGATCAATATATATGTTTTAGCTTTAGTAGAAATGATATTGAAAATAATAGAAAATATATTTTGGAAACTTTAAAATCTTTGAAGAATGAGGGTACTTATGAAATTAAAGATGATAAGAGTCTAACGGGTGGTTTATTTGTAAAAAGTGATGATGGAAAAGTGGAGGTAGATTTTACAATAGATAACATTGTTGAGGATAGTAAAAAGTTAGTAGGACAATATTTATCCTCATGGCTTGATGGGGAGCAATCAAATGACTAGACAAGGGGAAATTGTATACATTAATGGTCCTGTAGTAAGAGCCGATAAAATGGAAGATTTTATGGTTCGAGAAATGATAATGGTAGGACAAAAAAAATTAATAGGAGAAGTAATTTCCTTGGAAAAAGGAAGGGGTACTATTCAAGTATACGAAGAAACTTCAGGTCTTGGCATAGGAGAAAAAGTGCAAGGTACAGGAATGCCTTTATCTTTAAAGCTTGGACCGGGTATTATTGGAAATATTTTTGATGGTATCGAGAGACCTCTTTCTAAAATATATGATTTGGGGTTTAAATTTATTCCTGAAGGTATAGGCCTTATATCTATAGATGAAGAAAAATTATGGAATGTAGATATTTTAGTCCAACCGGGAGATGTTTTAAAAGCAGGGGATATTTTTGCGAAAGTTCAGGAGACATCTATTATAATTCATAAAATTATGGTACCTCCGGAGATCCAGGGAAAGGTAGTGAGCGTTGTTAATAATGGTCGTTACAATATCGAAGATACGCTTATCATATTAGATGACAACGATAAAAAATATGAACTTAAGATGTATCAGAAATGGCCCATAAGGCAGCCAAGACCTGTAAATAGAAGGATGCCTATAAAAAAATTGTTAGTAACCGGGCAAAGAGTAATTGATACTTTCTTTCCTTTAGCGAAAGGAGGTACCGCGGCTATACCGGGAGGATTTGGTACCGGAAAGACCATTACTCAACATCAATTAGCTAAATGGAGCGATGCTGATTTGATTGTATATATTGGCTGTGGTGAACGTGGAAATGAGATGACAGAAGTTTTGGAAGATTTTCCAAAACTCAAAGATCCTAAAACAGGTAACCCCTTGATGGATAGAACGGTATTGATTGCAAATACCTCTAATATGCCTGTAGCAGCCCGCGAAGCATCTATATATACTGGCATTACCATTGCCGAATATTTCAGGGATATGGGATATAATGTAGCTGTTATGGCTGATTCTACTTCCAGATGGGCGGAAGCCTTAAGGGAAATTGCCGGTCGGCTTGAAGAAATGCCTGCTGAAGAAGGCTATCCCGCATATCTTGCGTCAAGGTTGGCTGCTTTTTACGAAAGAGCAGGGTATGTAGAGACGCTGAATAATAAAGAAGGATCTATTACTATTATTGGAGCAGTTTCTCCTGCCGGGGGTGACTTTTCGGAACCTGTTACTCAATCTACAAAGAGAATCGTGGGGGCTTTTTTAGCATTGGATCGGGAATTGGCTCATGCCAGACATTTCCCCTCAATAAATTGGCTTTCTTCTTATAGCGGCTATATTATTATGTTAAAAGAGTGGTTTGAAAATAATGTAGGTTCAGACATGCTATCTCTCAGAGCTAAAATGATGAGAATTCTTCAAGAAGAAAATAAATTAATGGATATTGTAAAATTAGTAGGTGAGGATGTTTTAGCGGATGAACAGAGAGTCATATTAGAGGTGGCCAAGATTATAAAAACTGGTTACCTTCAGCAAAATGCTTATAATCCTCAAGATTATTACACATCGTTATCACACCAATATAATATGCTTAAAGTAATCAATAAGCTTTATGACAGATCATATTCCTGTGTTAAAAAGGGAATACCACTTTCAAAAATTAAAAATAAACAACTTTTTTCAGATATTATTATGATGAAATATGGTACTGTTGAAGAAAAATCCACATTATTTCAAGGTCTTATTAACAGAATCGAACAATATTATGACAACATTGAGAGTGTTTATAAAGAAGGTGTAAAAAGTGAAAGTTAAATACTTAAAACCAGATAAAGCCGAAGGACCGCTCATAGTCATGGATAAAGTTAAAAATGCTGTTTATGATGAAGTGGTGGATATAGAACTTTTCGGCAAAGAACATAGATTGGGAAAAGTTATTCAGATTGATCAAGAAAAAGTCATTATACAAGTTTTTCAAGGGACATCAGGCATTTCCTTAAATAATGTAAGTGTAAGTTTTTCTGGAAAGCCAATGGAAATATCTCTTTCAAAAGAGATTCTTGGAAGAATATTTAATGGTACTGGAAAACCTATAGATGGTGCCGGGGATATATATTCCCCTAAAAATTACAATATAAATGGTAGGCCTATGAACCCGGTAGCAAGGCTTTATCCAAGAAATTATATTCAGACAGGAATTTCTTCAATAGACGGTCTTATAACTCTAATAAGAGGCCAGAAATTACCAATATTTTCAGGAGACGGATTATCTCATAATTTATTGGCAGCTCAAATTGTGAAACAGGCAAGGATTTCCGATGATGCGATGGGCAGTTTTGCTGTGGTTTTTGTAGCCATGGGCATAAAGCATGATGAAGCTGATTTTTTCCGTAAGACATTTGAGGAAGCTGGTGTTATGGATAGAGTAGTTATGTTTTTAAATTTAGCGGATGAACCAGTTATGGAAAGAATTATTACACCTAGATGTGCTCTTACTTCTGCCGAGTATCTTGCTTTTGAAAGTGATATGCATGTATTGGTGATAATGACAGACATGACAAGCTATTGTGAAGCATTGAGGGAAATCTCTTCCGCTAGAGAAGAAGTACCTTCAAGAAAAGGATATCCGGGATATCTTTACTCTGATTTGGCAAATCTTTATGAAAGAGCAGGAATGTTAAAGGAATCTAAAGGCAGTATTACTCAGATTCCCATAATAACAATGCCAAACGATGATATTACTCACCCGGTCCCAGATTTAACTGGATATATTACCGAAGGACAGATAGTTTTAGACAGGTCTTTACATCAAATGGGCATATATCCTCCTATTAATATATTACCATCACTTTCTCGTCTTATGAAAGACGGTATAGGTGAGAATTATACCAGGGAAGATCACCCTGATATATCAAACCAAATATTTTCTAATTATTCAAAAGTCCAGGAAATTAGAGCCCTGGCTCAAATTATTGGTGAAGATGAACTTTCAGAAATTGACCAAAAATATATGGAATTTGGAAGACGTTTCGAGGAAAAATTCTTAAAACAGAAATTTGAAGAGAATCGGGAGATTAATCAGACTCTTGATTTAATGTGGGAGCTTTTAAGGGATTTACCCGAACAAGAGCTTATAAGAATAGATCCTTCAATTGTTCAAAAATACCTCAGGAAGTAAATTATATGCAGGAAAATGTTACTCCAACCAAATCTAATCTCATGGCAGCTCAAGCTTCATTGAGTTTCTCAAAAAAAGGTTATGAATTTTTGGATAAAAAAAGAAATGTACTTATTAGGGAAATGATGAGTTTTATGGATAGAGCCAAAAAAATTCAGAAAAAAATGAGAGAAATTTTTGAAGAAGCATACGAAGCTTTAATTATGGCGAATATCACGATTGGAATCAACGAAGTAAATGA
>CAZMLS010000039.1:0-14184 GCA_964567215.1 uncultured Atribacterota bacterium
GTAATAAGATTGGTTGACATGGGGGTAGAGTCGTTTTTAATATCTTCATCTGTCGTCGGTATTCTTGCGCAGAGATTAGTAAGAAAGATATGCCCAAAATGTAAAAAAGAGATAGAAATGACTCCTGAGATGGGAAAAATTATTGAGAATTATGGTGTAAAATCAGATGAGATAAAATTATACAAGGGTGAAGGATGCTCGTTTTGCAATGGTACCGGCTACAAAGGAAGAATTGCAATTTTCGAACTAATGATTATTACAGATAACATTAGAGAATTAATTTCAAAAAACGCTACAACAAGTCTTATAAGAGAAGAAGCAATTAAAGAAGGAATGCAATTATTAAAAGAAGATGGTTTTGTAAAAGTGTGTCAGGGAATTACTACAATTGACGAAATATTAAGAGCTGCTTCAGCTTAAAATATCCGGATTATTCTTAAAAAGAAAGTCTATAGAGGTGATTAAATTGGTCAATAATAATAAAGATGATAAAATAAAAAAATTAGAAAAAAAGATATTACAACTGGATGCACTAAACAAAATATCATCAGAACTAACTAAAACGACTGATCTGGATATTCTCTTAAATAAAATAAATAAATATGCTGCAGAAATTGTTGAAGGTGAAGCTGCTTCCATATTGCTTTTAGATAAAAATAAAAAAGAGCTACTATTTAAAGCAATTTTAGGGAAAAAGAGTAAAGAGATAAAAAAATATAAAGTAAAATTAGGAGAAGGAATAGCAGGATGGGTAGCTGAAAAGGGTCAATCCTTAATTGTTAATGATGTTAACAATAACATGAAATGGAAAAAAGACTTTGATGATGCCACAAAATTTATCACTAAATCCATTATATGTGTTCCTTTGTCTATAGGTAAAGATGTATTGGGAGTAATGGAAGTTATAAATAAAAAAGGAAGCAATGTTTTTGGTGAGGATGATAAAAAAATATTAATTTCTTTTGCCAACCTGGTTGTCATTGCCTTAAGAAATACCAACATTATTGTTGACTTAAATAATTATTTTAGAAACACTTTGGAAATATTAATCCAGGCAATGGAAAATAGACCTATTGCCAATAAAGGGCATTATATGAAGGTAGCAAGATATGCGACTCAAATTGGTAACAATTTAGGTATTAGTGGAAAGAACTATGAAGATTTATATTACGCCTCATTATTGCATGACGTTGGTAAAGTAAAAATAAATATGAATCTTTATTCTAAAAATAATATGCATCCCATAATTGGCGCCAATATGCTGAAACAAATAAAATTATTTGAGGATATCGTGCCTATTGTGAAACACCATCATGAAAATTACGATGGAAGCGGTTTTCCCTCAGGATTAAACGGTGAAAATATTCCTCTGGGTTCAAGAATAATAGCTGTAGTTGAAGATTATGTCAAAATAACATATAATAATAAAATAGAAGATATTTTGGATAATGAAAAAAATCTTAATAACTTATATTCACTGGCAGGAAAAAAATATGACCCGAAAGTCATCAATGCCTTAAAAGAAATAATCGAGAAAGAAAAATAGTATACTAAATTTCTTAATCGGACAATCGGTTAATCGGCCAATTGTTTTATCTTAATCTTAATTGGTTAATCTTTTCTTAATTTCTCAATTGGTCAATTGGACAATCGGTTAATCGGCCAATTGTTTTATCTTTATCTTTGTCTTAATCTTAATCTTAAAATCTTAATCGGTCAATTGGTCAATCGGTGAATTGGCTAATTCTTTTAAAAGGAGTGAAACCAATGGCAACATTTGTATATAATGTTCGTGATCGTTCGGGTAAAATATTTTCCGGAAGTATGGAGGGAGATAACAGGGAAGTAGTAGTCGCACGTCTTAGGGAAATGAATTATTTTATCACTTCCGTTAATGAAAAAAAGAAAAACCTATTATTATCAACCAACATCACTTTTTTAAATACAATAAAACTTAGGGACATGACCATTTTTTATCGTCAATTTGCAACCATGGTAAATGCAGGGTTGACCTTGGTAAGTTCTTTAGATATTTTGTGTGAACAGGTTGAAAATCCATCTTTGGCTAAGACAATAAAAGTCGTAAAGGCAGATGTAGAAGCAGGGACAACTTTGGCAGAATCCATGTCAAAAAAACCGCAGGTATTTTCTGAACTATATATCAGTATGATAAGGGCAGGAGAAATAGGTGGTGTTCTTGACGAAATATTAAACAAAATTGCTGATTTAATGGAAAAAGAATATGCCCTAAGACAGAAAGTAAAAACTGCCATGTCTTACCCTTTATTTGTAGCAGGGGCAGCAGTGATTATGTCAATCTTTATGCTGGCTTTTATTTTGCCTCAATTTGTTGGCGTGTTTGCCCAATTTGGTGGCGAACTTCCTGCATTAACTCAATTCTTTGTTACCTTAACTGTTCTATTTAATAAATTTTGGTACCTGTTTTTCCTAATTTTTGCCGGTATAGTATTTGCCATCATTGCATATATAAAAACTCCTAATGGTAAATTGAATTTTGATAAATTTAAATTAAGTGTACCTATTTTTGGGGATATTAATCGAAAAACAGCAGTTTCGCGATTTACAAGAATACTTGGAACATTGATTAAAAGCGGGGTGCCAATTCTTGAAGCATTGACTGTTTCCTCCAATGCCATCGGCAATTTGGTTATATCCAAATCAGTTTTAGAAGCAAAAATAAAAATAAAAGAAGGTCAAAGTATTTCCGGACCATTAAAAGCAAGCGGTGTTTTTCCACCCATGGTTACCCAGATGATTATGGTAGGAGAAGAGAGCGGTGAATTAGAAGAAATGCTGGTAAATGTTGCAAAATTTTATGACGAAGAAGTGGATAGGGCTGTAGAGAATCTAACTGCAATTATCGAACCATTAATGATGGCTTTTATTGCTCTAACTGTTGGCACCATGATTATCGCCATGTACTTGCCAATATTTGGTATGGTAAACTTAATTCAATAAAAATAATTTCTAATTTTATATTTTTTTTCCTCTCCCTTGAGGGGAGAGGGCAGGGTGAGGGTGAATATAAATGTCATTACGAACGACGGTTATATTTTGTCATTGCGAGGAGCGAAGCGACGCGGCAATTTTGTATTCTCTATGTCATTCCCGCGCAGGCGGGAATCCATCTTTTTCTTATCTCCTCCCCTTTGAGGGGGAAGGATTAAGGTGGATGCGAATAAACGACACGAGTCAAATAAATTTGATATTTACAATTATTATTAGAATCTCACATAAAGGATATATTAAAAAAAATGGATAAAGAAAAAAGAATACCTATTTCAAGTCTATGTAAAGATTTGACATCCGAAGGATTAGAGATTTTAGAGGATAGATACTTCGATAGAATTGCATTTAAAAGAGAAAATAAATTTGATTGGAACCAGAGTTTAACCCACGAAAAAGCGTGGAATAAAGACTAAAAGTGAAGTACCTATAAAAATAAACAGATATAAGGAACTATTATGGCGGTAGCAAAAAAAATAAAAAAAATCACCGATGAGCAAATATCAATATACCAGCCTCTTGTAAACAGCATTGCTTCCAGATTTCTTAATTCAGGTGAACCACTTGAAGATTTGCAGCAGATTGGTTATATTGGATTAATAAATGCCTTTAATCTCTATAACCGGAATAAAAACGTAAAATTTGAAACCTATGCTACCTGGCTTATTTCCGGTGAAATAAGGCATTATATACGGGATAAACATCAGGTGGTCAGAATTCCCCGCTGGATGTTTGAATTAAATAAGCAAATTGATAAATACATTATTTCTTTCAAATCTCAAAAAAAACGATTTCCAAATATTGCAGAAATATCAAAAAAATTAAACATTACCGAAGAAGGATTAAAAGAAGTTTTTAAGTCGCGTGATGCAGTACAATTGGTTTCCCTTGATCAGGAGCGCAGGAAAGGTAATGATAGTATTCAACCAAAATATGAAAAAATAAAAAGTAAAAATTATCAAACTTTTAAATTACCTATTGAAGATATTATAATGCTTAGAGAAGCTTTCAATAAATTACAGGAAATTCAAAAAAAAGTAATATTTTATTTGTTTAAAATGGATTTAACTCAAAAGAGTACAGCAAGAAAACTGGGGATATCCCAAAGAAAAGTATCCAGGATAAAAGAATCTGCGTTAAAAAATTTAAAAGATAATTTATAAAGTGATGTTATTGTTAATTGGCAATAAAAGAATATACAATCAACTTTGAAAGGATTGTAATAATGAAAATTGCACAAAATAAAAAAGTTGAAGAAAATGATGTCATAAAATATCAACCTCTGGTTAAGACCCTTGCATACAAATTTATAAACTCCGGTGAACCCATGGAGGATTTGGAACAACTTGGTTATATCGGATTGATTAATGCCCTAAATCTTTATAACAAACAAAAAAATGTAAAATTTGAAACCTATGCTTCCTGGTTTATTTCCGGCGAAATCAGACATTATATAAGAGATAAACACCAAACTATAAAAATTCCTCACTGGATAACCGAATTAAATAGAAAAATAAATAAATTTATAGTAGAATATAAAACAGATACTAACGAAATCCCTTCGCTTAAGAAAATTGCCCTGGAATTTAATCTTTCAGAAGAAGGGGTAAAAGAAGTTTTAAAAGCAAGAGATGTTGTACACATGGTATCAATTGACCAAAATAATCGGGGCTACGACTGTAATGAATATCCGATATTGGAAAAAATAAAAAATGACCATTATAAAAATTTTAAATTACCGATAGAAGATTTAATCAGCCTGGAAATTGCCCTAAATAAACTAAAAGTTTTACAACAAAAAGTTATTAGCTGTATTTTTATGAAGGACTTGACTCAAAAAAAAGTAGCTAAAAGCTTATCTATTTCTCAAAGACAGGTATCGAGAATAAAAAATAAAGCACTGGAATCTTTAAAAGAAGAACTCGAAGACGAGATATCTTAATTATCCCCCTGTCATTTCTTTTTTCCCTCTCCCTTGAGGGGAGAGGGCAGGGTGAGGGTGAATATAAATGTCATAAGGAGCCAAAAATGATAAAGAAAAAAGTGGTTGCAAAATACAAAGATGGCAATATTATTAAAGGTTGGGTAGAAAAATTTCACCCCAAAAAAGAATCTTTTATTTTATTTCCGTTATTTGAATATAGTGAAGAAAAAAGACTTATAATTAATTTTAACTTACTTAAAGCAGTTTTTTTTGTAAAAGATTTTGCCGGGGATAAAAATTATCACAAAGTTAGATCCTTTAACGTGGATGTTACCATTACTCCAACACAAAGAAAGTTAATTGTAGATTTTAAAGACAAGGAGCATCTATACGGGACTTGCTTATCCTATGGAATGTTCGAAAAAGGTTTTTTTGTATTTCCCATAGATCCAAAAGATAATAGTGAAAGAATTTTTGTAGTTCATTCTGCAACCAAAAAAGTCCGATTAATGAAAATAGAAATTTAAATAATTACAAAAAGGTACCCTGTAATGATCTCAAACAAACTTGTAGTAAAATATAAAGATGGAAAAATATTAAAAGGTTGGTCTACGGATTTTAAACCTAATAAAGATATCTTCCATTTACGTCATGCAGGAGAAAATAGTGGTGAAATTTTAGAAATAGAAATATCTTCACTTAAAGCAGTATTTTTTGTAAAAGATTATACCGGGGATAAAGATTATCAAAAAGTAAGAACTTTTGAAGGGCAGCCTAAAGGAATACCGACAGAACGCAAGATAATCATTATTTTCAAAGACGGAGAAAATTTTTATGGAACTACCCACAGTTATAACCAACAACGAAAAGGTTTTTTTGCTTATCCCATTGACCCGGGTGATAACAATGAAAGAGTTTTTGTAGTTGCACCAGCAATAGAAAGCGTAAAATTTCAAAAATTCAATAGCGAAGATTTTCAAATATTTGTTTACGAAAATGTATAAACTTTTTTTCTGTCCTTGCTATGTCATTCCCGCGCAGGCGGGAATCCATAATTTTTTCTTAAACCCTGTATTAACTTATAAAATCTTTTAGAAGGGAATAAAAATGTCAGGAAACAGATTAGTAATAAAATACAAAGACGGTAAAATTGTAAAAGGCTGGACCACTGATTTCGGACAAAATAAAGAAATGTTTCACCTTCACCCGATTAAAGGGTTTGGAAAGGACGATATAGAAATAACAATCTCAGAGCTTAAAGCAATATTTTTTGTAAAAGACTATAAAGGCAATAAAAAATATCAAAAAGTAAGAACTTTTGAAGGACAACATGAACCAATTCCCAGTGAACGAAAAATAGTCGTGATATTTAAAGATGGTGAAAACTTTTACGGTACTTCTCATAGCTTCAATCCGGAAAGAAAAGGATTTTTTGTTTACCCTATAGACCCCAAAGATAATAGTGACAAAGTTTTTGTTATTAATCCGTCGGTAGATAGCGTTAAACTACAAAAATTCAGAAGCGATGAATTCCAAATATTAGTCTACGAAACGTTATAATATTTTCTTTTTGTTCTTTCCTCACAGCGGGAATCCATCTTCTCTGTCATTGTGAACCACAATTTTTGTCACTGTGAACCTTTCCATCTGTCATTGCGAGAAGCGAAGCGACGCGGCAATCTCTATTACCTTAAGCCATACGATAATTGTAATTGCGAGGAGTGAAACGACGAAGCAATCTCATATTAAAAAACCGTATAAGGAGAAGAAGAATGTATAAATACGAATTAATTGTATGGTGGAGCGAAAAAGATCAATCTTATATAGTCGAAGTTCCTGAATTAGCAGGATGCATGAGTGACGGTGAAACTTACGAAAAAGCTTTAAAAAATATAAAGGTGATTATTTCTGAATGGATAGAAACTGCTAGAGAATTGGGAAGAGAAATTCCTGAACCTAAAGGAAAACTTATGTATGCATAGTTTTTTCACTAAAGAAAAGCTTGATAATCTTCTAAAAGAATTGCCGGCGAATGTATATCAAGGAGTTACTAAATATTGTAATGTACTTATACTATAAAAATAGTTTTAAAATAAAATGTAAAATAGTAAAATAAATAAATTTTTAATAGGAGATGAGATTACATGCGAGATGAAACTGCTGAATGGATTACTCAAGCGGAATATGATATAGATACAGCGCAGGCTATGTTTGAGGCTGGACGTTATATATATTGTGTTTTTATGAGCCATCTTGCAATTGAAAAGTCATTAAAGGCTATGGTCGTTGAATACTTTGGAGAAGCTCCTCCTAAAACACATAACTTGATTTATTTATTGAAGTCAAGCAAAGTGGAGCTATCAGATTCTCAGGTAAGGTTTATAGCCCAGTTAAATACTGCGGCAGTGGCTACTCGTTATCCGGATGAGCTTAAAATGTTAATTGAAAAGTATCCTTCATCGATTGCCGAAAAATATCTCGAAAATGCAAGGGAGGTGGTAAAATGTCTGAAACAGAAAGCGAACTAAACAATATTGTGTTGTCGTTTATAAACACCTTAAAATCTAAAGGCATAATGCTTGAAAAAGTATATTTATATGGCTCCAGGGCAAGAGGCACTTCCAGGCCGGATAGCGATATAGATCTCATATTGGTTTCACCCAAGTTTTCCAGGATGCCCTTTTGGAAACGATGGGAGATTATCGGAGATGTATTAGCTGAAATAATGGAACCGATAGAGGTTCTTACTTTTTCACCCGAAGAATTTGAGGAGAAAAAAGAAAAACAAGCTGGTTTTTTGCAATATGTTATAAAACAACCAGAAACAATTGATGTTGTTTTTTAACTTCCATAGTTTTATATCAGAAGGATTTATAAAAAAAGGTTCTTGATTGCTATGACCGCCAAACTACCGGATTTTTTTGTTTTGTCATTCCCGCTCCTTCTTCTATCATTCCCATGGAAATGGGAATCCATCCTTTACTAAATTTCCTCCCCCTAATTGAGGGGGGAGGATTAAGGTGGGGGTGAAGTCTTTCTATCTTTCCTTCTCTTTCTTAACTCAACAATATATCTCAATACTTGATGCTATCTTTTTAAATTAGATAATCGAAAAATTGCTTTCAGTCTTTATCTTAATTGATTAATTGGGGAATTGGCTAATTAGATAATTGAAAAATATTTTAAATATTTTTCATTTTATGTCTAAAATCTTGCAAAATTGGGAATAATATATATAGAAGAAAATAAATCTGCAAACAAGAAAGTTGAAAAAGGCAAACTATCCGAAAGGATAGGGCGCAAAGTTATGGGTCTAAGGTAAATTGTTACCATGATTGCTATGACCGCCAAACTACCGACTTTATTTTTTTGTCTTTTTTTGTCATTCCCGCGCAGGCGGGAATCCAGAGAAAGGCGAAGCGAGAGTGAAATTTAACAAATTCTTATCATGCTAACTGAAAGAAAAAACTAAGAATAAGAAAAATATAATAAAACCAGGGGGTGTTAATTCCAGAATAATAAAAAAAGTTGAGAAAGGCAAACTATCCAAAAGGATAGGACACAAAGTTTAGGTCTAAAATATTGTCACCGAGAAAATTGTCATTGCGAGCACCGCTTGAGGTGCGTGGCAATCTCTATTACCTTAAGCCATACGAAAATTGTCATTGCGAGGAGTGAAACGACGCGGCAATCTCATATTACCTTAAACAATATCATGACTGCTAAACTACCGATTTTTTAAATATATTTATAATTGTCAATCGAATAAGACCGGTACACTAGCTAACTGAGTAACTGGTCACCAAAATAAAACTGGTTAACAGATAAACTGATTAACTGGTAAACTAAATTAAAAGGAGAAAAATTAAAATGTATAGTTTTAGAAAAAGTAAAAAAGGTTTTACCTTAATCGAATTGATGGTTGTTGTCGCCATCATTGGTGTATTGGCCCTCTTAGGATTAAGGCTCTACACTGGACAACAGGGTAAAGCTAAAAATGCTATAGTAAAGGCAAATGCTGGAACCGTTCAAACTTTAATTCAGGCTGAATTAGCAGATGCACCAGTAGATGATTATGATACAACGGCAGAAAGAGATGCTATTTTCGCAGCTTCAGGTATATATAATCCAATTACTGGCGAAAAACAAGCTGAAGATAAAACCGCAGCTGAAGCTGCTGAAGGAGAAGTATGGACAGCTTACAGTAATAATGTTTTTTCTATCAACGGAAAAGCAACTGATTCAGTCGTAGCCGATGCTGATAATGTATACAGTGTTAATTTAACTGCAAGGAAATAATGTTTTAAATTGTAGAATAAAAAATAAGAAAGGCTCCATTTAAAGATTAAATTATTTGGAGCCTTTCTTATTATATAATAGTTATATTTGAAAAAGGAAATTTAGATATGAGATATTTGATAAAAGAAAATTATAAAAGTATATGGAATATACTATTTTCATTAATTATTGTCTTACCGGTTTTGTTCGTTTATAAGTATGTTTATAATTTTACCACCAACCAGACAATGATTGTAAATCTCCTGACTCTCGCTATTTTTACTTACTATATTTTCCTTTCAATAAAAGAGGAAAAATTTGGATATTCAGTAAATTCGTTAAATTCTCCCATTTTATTATTTATCTTAATTGCTGTTTTATCGATATTTATAACTAATTCATTTTGGATTAGTATAAAAGATTTTATTATTCTCCTATCCTTTTATTTTATATATTTTTTGGTAATAAATAATATAAAAAGTAAAGATTCTTTTAATTTTTGTTTGATGATATTTTTTATTTCTGCTTCAGTAATATCTCTTTATCTATCAGTACAATATTATGGATTGGATCCATTTCTCTCAGATATTGGGCAATTAACTTCTACTTTAGGAAATCGTAATTATGTGGCAAGTTATTTAGCCTTAACATTTCCCGTTGCCTTTTCCTTTTTTTTAATAGAGTCGGAGAAGAGAAAGAAAATATTTTATGAAATAATTCTGCTCATTATTTATACCGGAATAATTGTTTGCCATACCCGGGCAATCTGGGCAGCTTTATTCTTTTCCTTATTATTATTTGGATATTTTTTATCTCATTTTAAAATTAATAATGTTTTAAAAGATAATAAAAAATGGTTAATTATATTTTTTTCTCTTTTTTTATTGATTACTTTAATTTATTCTACTGATAACCCGCTTAATCGAAGTTCCATAACAGCAACAGAGAGAGCGGTTTCTTCTTTTGATATGCAGGGAAGTTCATTAAGAACCCGTCTTCTAATCTGGAATTCCACTATAGATATGATTAAAGATAAACCGGTATTCGGCTCAGGATTAGGCACTTTTCCTTTGCACTATTTAAATTATCAAGCAAAATATTTACAAAACAATCCCGATTATGTGCAGTTCTTAGGAAAAGCCGCAGAAGCACATAATGAATATTTACAAATCTGGGCAGAGATGGGGATTATCGGTCTCTTATCCTTTTTATTAATTATTATAATATTTTATCGAACCAATCTTGGTTTAATCAAAAAAATAAAAACAATTGAGGGGAAAATTATAATCATAGGACTGATTTCAGGAGTAACCGTTACTTTGATTCATAGTATATTTAGTTTTCCCTTTCATATTCCGGCAGTTGGTGCTGCTTTTTGGTTTATAATTGGGATAACTATAGCTTCGGAAAACATATTTTGTAACAAATCAAAAGAAATTAAAATAATTGATTTTAAAAAAATATCTTTCTTTTCCGAGAAAAACGAAAAAGGTTACAAATGGATAAGAATAACTTTTAGTATCGTAGTTCTTATTTTAATGGTATTAGCTATAAATACATTTGTACTCAAACCATATCGGGCAGAATTACATCTATACCAAGGAAGAAGATGGCTAATAGATGAAAATTATAGAAATGCATTGCCTGTTATATCTTATGCGCGGGAATTAGACCCGCATAATGGTAGAGTTCTGCATGCTTTGGGTGCCACTTATTACAATTTAGGAAAATATAATCTGGGGATATATTATCTGCAAGAAGCCAAGAAATATATGGCAGATGTTAACACTTTTTATATTTTGGGTTTATGCTACTCTCAATTAAATATGTATAAAGAGGCAGAAGAAGAATTTAAACAAGCTATTTATCTTAATCCAAAATTTATAGAAGCTCTTCATTATTTAGGCCAATTATATTTTTCTCAAGAAGATTATGATGATGCGATCGAGCAGTGGAATAAAATATTGGAAATCGAACCCAATTTTCCCATTAAATATATCGTATTAAATAACTTAGGAATAGTATATCAAAAAAAACAAATGCCGGATAAAGCCCTGGAATATTTTCTCCAGGCTTTACAAATAGCACCGGAA
The DNA here is from genome assembly GCA_964567215.1 of uncultured Atribacterota bacterium. Taxonomy (GTDB): domain Bacteria; phylum Atribacterota; class Phoenicimicrobiia; order Phoenicimicrobiales; family Phoenicimicrobiaceae; genus JAYEGH01. The sequence continues at coordinate 11,323 of CAZMLS010000039.1, forward strand.
GATAGCCCTATTGAGAAAGAGATAGAAGAAGAAATCAACAAGATTTATAAAAGTCATTTGAATAAATAGGAATTCAGGAGCCAGTAGTCAGAAGTCAGAATAATGCAAAATAATTTAATGCAAAATATAGCTCCGTAGTTTGAGATATGCTTTGAATACTGGATTCTATCTCCTGTCTTATACTTTTTTACTCGATAATAACATTAAATAACAATAAATATACAGGAAAGATGCCCGTTCTATGCTTTTTATTTTCTTTCTCTTTCTTAACTCGATACTCGATACTATATACTATATGCTGTTCTAATTGGCGAATTAACAACTTTTTTGACAAATAAGTTATCTTATGCTAACATTAACTAACTGAGGTTAACACTATGAAAAAGAAGTTAATAGGAGTAAGAATTTCTGAATCACTCGCAGCGGAATTAAGAGAATACTGTAAATCCAATGGAATATTAATAAACTACTTTGTTTCTGAAGCAATTAAAACAAAAATAAGGAAGGCAAAAAGAAATGAAGGGAAATTATTAAGAGAAAAATAAATATAAAATAGTAGGTGGAAGAAAAATGATTTTAAACAGACGAGGTATTACAATAGTTACCGTAATAATTTGGGTGGTCATCATCGGTGCAATTGTTATTTTTGCACCTAAAATTTATAATTATTATACTGAAAAGAATACAGAAGGAATTATAAAATCAAATATGGAATCTGTAGAGGATGAAATAAAATCACAATTAATAGACAAACATCCTGTACTAATATGGAATGATATGGATAACCTAATTAAATCTTTAAGCTTTCAAAATCCAATAACCAAAAAAGCTCAAACCAAAAATGAATTTAAAGTTCCCGGAGCTGTATCAGTATACTTTAATGGAGTGAATACCTTTACTATCGATGGTGTTGGCCCAAATGGCGAATACCTTAACGTAAATATTGCAATTACAAAATAGAATATTCGTTAAAGAAAAAGGGTAATAAATGCAATACGGTATAGAGATTTCTATAATACTTATCTTAGGCCTGATAATAGGAAGTTTTAGCAATGTATGTATTTATAGAATTCCAAAAAATGAATCAATAGTATTTCCAGCATCCCATTGTCCTAATTGCCACACTCCCATAAAAGCAATAGATAATGTCCCTATCTTAAGTTTCTTACTCTTAAAAGGTAAATGCCGTAAATGCGGAGAAAAGATATCTATTCGATATCCCGTTGTAGAATTTTTAACCGGAGCAATTTATCTATTAATATTTCTTATATATGGTAGAAGCTATCAAACATTAATTTATGCTCTTTTATCATCAGCTTTAATCATTATTTCATTTATTGATTTAGATGTACAAATCATTCCGGATGAAATATCTTTACCCGGAATTGTAATAGGGTTAGCGTTGAGCTTTATTGTTCCCTATATTTCCTATTTGAATTCACTATTAGGTATAATAGCAGGAGGAGGAATAATATTTCTCATTGCCTTAGCGGGATTAGCTATTTTTAAAAAAGAAGCAATGGGTGGCGGAGATGTAAAACTTTCCGCAATGATCGGTGCATTTATAGGGTGGAAATATATAATAGTTTCTCTCTTTATAGGTTTTTTTATTGGAGCAATTGCAGGGATTTTATTGATTTTGTTGAAAATAAGAAATAGAGATGATCTTGTACCTTTTGGACCTTTTATAGTATTGGGTTCATTCATCACTCTTCTTTGGGGCGAAAATATTCTTTCCTGGTATTTGGGATTATAAAATTGGTATGTCATTCCCTGTAAAACGGGAATCTAGTTTTTCTATGTCATTCCCGCGCAGGCGGGAATCCAGTATTAAAGAAAAATAATTATAAAACAGGAGAAAATATATGAAATTTATAGCGGTTTTGGAACCAGCTGAAGAAGGGGGATTTAATGTCTCTATTCCTGCCCTTGATGGCTGTTTTACTCAAGGTGAGAACGAAGAAGAGTCTTTAAAAAATGCAAAAGAAGCAATACTTTGTTATTTAGAAGGAATGGAAAAAATAAATGAGATAAAAACAAAACCAGGACTTATTGCAAAAGAAATAGAGATATTATATAAGTCGTTAGGTAATGCGCCACTTATAAAAAGAAAATGGAATTATTAGAAAAGGAGGCAGAGGTTATATGACGGTTAAAGAAAATCTTGTAAAGGAAATTGAAGAACTCAATAAACAACAATTAAATGAGGTGAAAGAATATGTGGCATTTTTAAAATTCCGTTCACACTTTATTTCACACTCATCGTTTGACGAAGGTCGGATAGCTAAGCTTTATAATAAATTTGCTAAAGAGGACAGAGATCTTGCTGAAGAAGGTATGACTGATTATATGAGTAATTTGATTAAGGAAGATAGAGAATGATTGTTGTAAGTCGTGGAGAAATATGGTTTGCTAATCTCAACCCAACTCGTGGTTCGGAACAAGCAGGTATTCGTCCCGTAATTGTTTTTCAAGCTAATGTACTTAATAAGTTTACCACGACTGTTTTAGCTATTCCCTTAACGACAAATATAAAGCGGGCATCATTACCTGCGTGTGTATTTATTTCAAAAGGAGAAGGTGGCCTTGCAAATGATTCTGTTGCTCTATGTTATCAGTTGCGTGTCTTAGATAAGGCTCGGTTACAACGGAAGATTGGAACGTTGAATCAAAAAACTCTTTCTACAATTGAGAGTAGAATGCTGTTCACAATGGGGATAATATAAAGGGTGATAAAAGTAGAAGCACATTGATTAATAGTGGATAAAGTACGGGTTTTCTATGTCATTCCCTCGCAGGAGGGAATCCAGAAGAACCTAAAAAGAATTTTATATCCTAATTCTTTAACTGAAAACTGAAAAC
>CAZMLS010000040.1:0-13895 GCA_964567215.1 uncultured Atribacterota bacterium
TTAATGATCTGACTGTCGTTTTCAACCTGGAACGGGACAAACACAAAATCTTTAGGCGCCACAATGCTCGTTTTATCTATCTTCTTATGATATCCCTGTATCTTAGGTCTAAGCCAGTCTAATTGTTCCGAGGTTATGCCCTTATGCTTCCAATCAACCATTGAACTGCCATAATTAACCCCCTTCCTGTCAAAATAAAAAGTTCCTCTCTGTGGAAACCATCCCAGCTCCATAAAATAAATGGGAATACCCATTTTTATGCACTTTTCAGCTAATATCTTCTCCGGCGATAATCCTCCATTCCACATAAACAACAAATCGCACTCAGGCAGCTGTTTATTAAACTCCGCCTCAGTTAGTGTGTCCTGTAGAGGTAGTATCTCGTTTTGCTTAGTGAAATACTTAACCTCAATGCCCGTGGCTGAAAATACTTTAGCCAGAGCCTTATAAATCTTAAAAATAGTATAGAGGTATCTCACCTGAGACTTAAAATAAAAAACCCCTACCATTATTATCTTCATTCTACTTCCTTCATTTTTATTTGTCTCATCCTGGATTTTATTATTGCTGGTCTATCCCATATTTTTTGAAGATGTCTCCATTCTTTTGAGTGTTTTGTGTTCTTCTCATCCCTGTATAACATCGCAAATGGCAACGTGCCGATCTCCCATGCTCGCCTTAATCTTTGCTCAGCTTTCTCAATCGTATCATCTTGATAGCCTATTAAGACATAACATCGGATCTTGTTTCTGCCAAAATAATCACTCAATTTATTAACCGCTCTCCTTAATGGTTTTTCTGCATTAGAATGATCATAAGCAAGCCATAATTGATAGACGTTTAATCCTCGTAACTCTTGGACAATCCGATCAGTAACTCTTGCACTCTCAAGTCCACCGAGAAAATCAATTCGTCTTTGCTTAGATAACATCTGAAATACTTTATCTATATGAGATCTTGAGCAAGCAAGTAAATTGTTGTCTTGAATGATATTCCCTTCAACTATCGGTAATTCTCTGATTTTGCCCTCTCTTGCTGGAACAAAACAGAATGAACAGTTATTGGGACAACCCCTTGAAGTAATAACGCAACCTTTTTTTAAATATTTCCCCGCCACAAAATTATCTCCTGGATCATTAAAAGCAGGACCACCAATTTTTACTACAGGATAATAAGCTTCCCAATTCTTTTTCATGTGCATTGCTAATTTAATATCCCACGTAAATGTAACGCTGATATGAATCTCATCTGCTTTTGGTCTCCATAAATCAGGCAATCCAATCGCAACCCCAATAGGGGTCATAGATGTTAATCTTGGAAACACTCGCAATATCTTCACTATTTCCTCTCTATAATCAATGATGCATACGCATTACCCGGGGCGGGGATTATGGTATAGGTCACAGGTAGCCCCGAAAGAGCCTCTTTGATAGTCTTCTCGCTTATATATCGATGGTAATAAATCACTTTCTTGCCCGTAATAAGATCTGTTTCTTCGCATCGCCTGCAGACATCCTCGTCCTGAATATGTAAAACTACATGCACAAACTTATCTGCAACATAAACCAGGTTTTCAAGCGCCCTCTTAAAATATGGCAGATGTATTAAAACTCTATAGCAGCATACAACATCAAAATTTCTTGGCGAATAAATTTTAGTTAAATCAAAAATATCACCAGTAAAAAAAAGAGCATCCTCTTTTTCTTTTTCTTTATGAACAGCTTTCGCTGCCTCAATAGCGCTTTCTTGTATATCTATTCCAATATAGTAAGATGCTTCATTTTTAAAAAACGTAGTTTTTTGCTTTAAAAAGTCATATACATATCCACCATAACAGCCCACATCTAATATTTTTATTTTCCCATCCAAAGGACCGACAATCTTTTTCAGGGTAAGTAAATGAGATTGTATGTCACATATGTTATCCGGATTGGCGCACCAGCTTCTCACATCCTGCGATTGAGTCAGCTCAAATGGTTCCCTAACATTCTTTTCCTTGCCCGAGATCATAAAGTAATCAATATTATTAAAAGCTCCTCCTATTACTTTTACTTTTACTTTTCGGGCCCCTAATGCTTCATGGTTTTTTTGCAATTCTTCATGGTTATCATCACTTTTACGAAGTATCAACAACGACTCATCCCGTAGCTTGTATTTATAAACAGACTCAACTACTGCCCCTATTTCTTTTGCTTTTCGCTCTAATAAATCCCGTTCTTTACATTTAACTGCTTCAATAACATAAATTCCGCCTTGCTTTAATTTATAATACAAAAAACCTAGGCTTGCTATCTGGCAATCAACTCTATGACTGCAATCGTCAATTACAATATCTAGTGTCCCGATTTCATTACAAACCTTATTTAAAAACACCGTATCTTCCTGCTTGCCTATAAATACCTTTTTTCTATCGCCTTCATAGTCCTTGCACTCCGGGACCATGTCAATTCCATTTATAGTCGCTTTGTCAAAATAATCCGCCCATATTTGCATCGAGGTCCCTTTTCCAATACCTAATTCAAGAACTACCCTTGCAGATCTCCGTAGGGGTTTAAGGTATTTCTCATACTCAACCATATAATCATGCCAATGACTGCTTTTATCGCTGCCATACTTTAATGCTAATTCATCAAGACTCATCACTCTTTTATTCTTATGTGCTATTATACTCAAGTGCCAGGGTTGTATGTTTTTTTCTGCTTTTTCTACTGATTTAAACCCTATTGCTTTAAGAATACTTGTCAACGCAACTTCAGTATATCCATAAAAATGCTGGTTAGCTTCTTCATGCCCTGGTGCCCAGCCATAAAGCCCTGCCATAGCATGCCTTATCTCATCAGGAAAGCCACTTGTAACCTGCCCCAGTAATTGCTTAGCGTGAAAAGTAATATTAGGAACAGTTATAGCTACTTTCCCTGTTGGTTTTAATACTCTATACCAATCTTTTAATATAGCCACACCTGCAACTCTATTAAAATGCTCTAACACATGCCTGCTACATACCTCGTCTATTGAATTATCCTCATATGGCAAGGGATTCACTATATCATGTACTAGATCCGGCTGAACATCTTCCCTGTTATCAATATTAATATAACCATCCAGCTTTTTATCCCCACATCCAATGTTTAACTTTTTCATCTATCTCCTTTATTAAACTTCATTTCCCCAAACATCCCAACCTAGAGTTTTTTCTCTCGCAAATAATTCTATTTTTTCTCCCACAAAGCACTTATCAATTATATCTCTTACCATATCTGGTTTTTGAGAATGTTTTCTTCTAGGGGCTTCAAACCAAGTAGACCAATGTCTTTCTTTAGCGTTTATCTTTCCCCCAATCGCATAAACCATTCTGACCTATATTGCCCCTAAAATTCATTTCATCTGTAAGAGGGTTGGCTCCCGCATAGAGATCTGTGCCAGGATATGCAATAAACTTATACCATCCACCCCTGCCCACTTTTCCATAGTTCCTTTTAATAAAATCAATGGTAGCTTGCTTTTCTTCAGGGGTCTCAGTAGGCGCGCCATACATAAAGGCTGCAGTTACCGGAAGCCCTATTTTATTGGCAATATCTATTGTTCTCTGGTTATCTTCTACTGTGGCCTGTTTATTTAAAAATTTTAGCATCCTGTTACTACCGCTCTCCGCTCCGAATCTGATACTCCCGAAATGCATCTCTTTCATAGCCAAACCAATCTCCTCAGAAAATAGAGAAGCGCGAACATAACCGGTCAATTGAGTTCGTTTATTTAATTCCTTTTCCATCCAGAGATCATGTATCCTGTAAAATCTTTTCTTATTGGCTATAAATAAATCATCAACTAAATAAATGCCTTTTGATTCAGGGTATTTTTTAAGAGCATATTCAACCTCTTCTATGAAATACTCAGGCGAGGAGTACCTGGCTTTCTTCCAAAAAGCATGACTGCTGCAGTATTTGCAATTAAAAGGACATCCTCTGATAGAAAATATAGGGACCACAACACCACATTTGCCTCTGTCGGGGAAATTAAGAACGTCAATATCTTCTATCAATGGTTCGCGCATGACTTTCTGGGTGGATCCGTCTATAATCTTCTGAAAAGCAATCTCACCCTCGCCAATAATGATGTGTTTAAAGTCATAATCCTGCAGACCATCCCATAATGTCCCATAACCACCAATAATCACAGGAATTGATGTGGAATAAAGGATGCTGATAGCCTCTTTTATTCCATGCGCAGTAGCTGTCAATCCTATCAGATCACAATCTACAAGATCTGCCCTATTCTGCACAATCTCTACCTCAGCGTCCTTGCAATTTGTCTTTAGATAGCCAAGACCCATATGATACTCTGTAAGGGACGGCTCATCTCCACACATGTATAGTTTTATTTTCATCATATCCCTAATACTCCTTGTGATAGTCTTTTGGCAGTCATTTCGCAGTATTCTTCCTTAGTATCAATCCCAATCGCTTTCCGGCCCTGATTTTTTGAGGCCAACAAAGTTTGCCCCGAGCCCATAAATGAATCTAATACTATATCTTGTAGGTCCGACCAAATATTTATAATGAAATTCATGTGGCTAATTTTACGCGGGCAGGGATGTTCTGTTTCTTTGCCAATTTTCCCAATGCTAGTAAATTCGCCCCTAATAAGCCTCCGCCCCGGAATAGATTTGGGAGGTGCGCCATATAAATACGCAACATTCGAGGTATTTAATAATCGTCCTTTGTGTCCTGGTAGATTATACCTAAGCCAACAAACTCGAAAAAATTGCGTGTGGATAGGTCCTAATATCCCAGGATCAGAATCACAACCAAGTAAAATAGCAATTCTTTTTATCTCTGCCGGCAGTAGATCCGCAAAATCTTTAAATAATGAATATGGGTTTATGTCTTTAAATTCTTCTACTGAATTATTTGGCCATACTGGGTCTGTTATCACAACGTCATATTTAAGGCCCGGCATAATCTCTCTGCAGTCGCCATGATAAATAGTGCAATAATCATCTTTATAATATGGTTTCATAATAAATTTAAAACCCTCCTATCAGCATCTCTACGCACAACAGAAATTCCCAATTGATTCGCAGGGAAAGTCACAACGTCCAATGATATATGCCCTGTCCAAATATAATTAATAATTTTATAAGAATCGGCGCAGCTTGTAGGTACAAGACGTTCCTGAGTTGACGGATCAGTATCATGTATTAAGATAGTTCCACCTAGATTCAATAATAATAAACTATTTTCAAAGTCCTTCTTGAGCTGCTCAAATCTATGATCACCATCAATAAAAATGACATCAACCTTATCATGAAACTGTTTGAAGAACTCATCAGATGTCATTTCATAGAACTCACACGGATATGTAAGTCTATTTTTAATGTCTACTCCAATAGCTCTCTTCACTAAGGGCTTAACCATATCAAACGTACTACCCTTAAACACTCCAATCTCCAAATAAGTCTGCGCTCTTTGCGATTTTACAACCCAGCATACCAACTCAGGATAAGTTCCTAACACTATACTCCTCCTCTAAGTTTATTTAGATGATCCTTTAGCGAAGCAAATTTCGCTACCATATGCCCCTCGCCTAACCTATCTTTCCAAAGCGACATGCTTCCATAATGATGAACATATTTATCTAACTCCGGAATTGATATTTTATGCATTTTAAACCCTCTTGGATTATCAAATACCAACCTCGTTGCAAACTTCATGCCCGTATCATACTCAACTCTATCTCTAGTTAATTCAACGTCTTCAAACCATTCCGAAAGCTCTTTCTCATGTCCAACTATTTTATCTTTAAATTTACGCTTAAACTCGCTCATAGATTCTTTAAACAAGCCCCAGTCATCAGCCTGCCTAAACTGCCGATAAAGATGCATGTTGAATACTAAACATGCAGGATGGAACCATGGAAGCTGCAAGAAATCAAATCCAGCCCTATTCATTCCCCTAACAAAACCCCCTATTCCCAAATCCTGTTCATAATTTGGAAGCTTGCTCATAAAGAAATCCAACCAATCGGATCTCATTATTTCAACATCGCTATCTAATACACAAGCGTAGTCAGTATCGCAATGAGTTAATAAAGCGTTCAATGATATTACATGTGCCTGCCTCTTTGGTACTTCTATCAACTCCAAAATCCCGCCATCTCTGCAGGCTGCTAAATATGACCGCTCGGCGCTATCTACCGGAGATGAATCGCATACCACTATTTTATATGGCTTATATGCCGTTCGCTTCTTAATGCTCTCAATGCAAAGATACAGGGCTTCATGCGGACACCAGCTTGGTATTAAAATTGATACTGTTTTCATCGCTGCTCCTATTTTAAAGTTGCGAACTGTTTGATAAGCTCATCTTTTAAATCATCTAGGACTTTATTCTCAGATGCTATTCCTACAACAGTATGAGGAAATTTGGGATCTCCTATAAAATCAACAAGAGCAAAAGTAAAAGGCTTTAAAAGACTCAAAAATCCCTCTGGGGTAAAACGCCAGTAATCATGTGTATCGTGTATCGGGCAACGCATAACAGAACTTATAATGAAAAACCCTCCTAGTTTAAGAATTCTATAGGCTTCGTCAACTGCTTCCCTTAAATATTCTACATGTTCAAAGGTATCAAGACTAAGAACTGTTCCTGCGGACCCTAAAATAATGGGAGTGCTGCTCATATCCATCACCACATCGACTCCATCCCCATCTCTTATGTCAGCCCCCACATACTTCTTACCCAGGAAAAGCGGTCTAAGATCAGCGAATCCTTTTTGCCCAGGTACTTGGTAAGAGCCAAACTCATATATAGGCTCCAGGATTGGGAGCGTCTTAGAACATATTTCTACAAACTGTTTTATTAATGGCCGCATATTAACTCCTTTATATTTTTTTCATATATGGCGTTAAACACATAAGTATAGCGGATAAAAGACCATTAGTAATATCTCCTCTTTGAAAACTAATAATCCCCATGACCATCCAAATTAAAGCTAGAATTGTTTTAAATAGCCTCATCTCTTCTCCCCTATATAAAAATTACATAAACTATTACCAAAATACATTAATTCCGCCCTTTTAGGCTTATATCCCATACTCCAGAACCTATCTACCAGCTCATCCATGCCGTAATGCTTAAAATGAAACTTATTGCTCCCCATAGGGCATTTTAGATGCGGAGTAGATACTATAAATAGTTCGGGATTTATGGATTTAAAAATATGAAACACTTCATCAGTGTCTTCAATATGTTCTATTGCTTCAAAAGACACCACAACATCTATTTGCTCCCATAATGGAGGACTAAAATCCAAAAAATCCTGCGCCTTATATCTAATGTTAGGTGATTTGTAATGCTCATTTGCAAACTCTATTGCCTCAACGCTATCATCAACCCCAATCACGTCCTTGGCTATCTTAGCCATGATATAGCTTCCATATCCAACCCCGCAGCACATATCCAGCACCCTCTTGCCTTTAGCATATGCTGTTGCCTCGTAATATCTCTGTAAATGATCCTCTCTTATTTGAACCAATGTAGCGCCCCTCTGCCTTTCGCCCGACCTTAAAGACTTGTCTCTCCCCATTATATAAGCTCCTTTCTATATTTTTCTCTTAAAATTCCATGTGTTAGGGTACTCTCTGCATTCCCGCATAAATGCTCACCGGCGTGTCTTCGATATATCAGTGTCGGTTTATCCAAAAACCTAAACTTAAATTTCTCAAAATTTCGCAGTGTATATTCATAATCAAATGCCCTTGCATAATTTTCATCAAATTTTTCCTTTTCCAGAACGTGCCTGCGCATGAAAAAAGTTCCTCCGGCAATCCATCCCTTATCAAAGCAAAGTTGTTTTTTATCCACTGCTCCATGGCTAACCACTTTTATCCCCCCGGATATATCCTCTTCCTTGTATGCTGAATGGATAATATCTACATCCGGTTTCATCGCTTCCAATTGATTCTTGATCCTGTCTGGCAGCATAATATCATCAGAATCCATGAGTACAATAAATTCCCCCTTCGATCTCTCAAATAACTTGTTTCTCATATTGCATGAGCCGATTGATTGTTGTTTAATATAAATTTTTATTCTAGGATCCTGAAATTTTTGAATAACCTCTCCTGTTTTTGTCTGTGGTAAGCCGTCTATCCCGATTAATAACTCAAAATTCTTATAGCTTTGCTTTAAAACGCTTTCTATTGCGTCTTTTATATATTCTTCGTGATTCAGGGTAGGCATTAAAATTGAAATCAATGGCATAGTTAAGTGTTTTCTTGTAAAATCATTCCATCGTTCTTTGGGTATATCACGCGGTTGATACGTACCCCATTTTTCCTTAAATACCTGATCCGTCTTTGGAAGCAGCCTATATCCCTCGTCTTTACATCCCAATCCTCCTACATGCTCAACAAAGCCCTTGGAAATAACAGACCAAAATCCATGCCTTATTGCCCGCAAACAATAATCATCATCCTCGCCCCCATAGTAAGCAAATCGTTCATCCAATAAGCCCACCACGTCTAACACTCTGCGAGGAATTAATACAGCAAACATATTCAGGGTATTCGCTGTTTCCCATGAAAAATCTCCGTTATATGCTTCCTGATTGCTGCATCCTCCATGCTGGGTCCTTGCGCCAACCAACGTAGGCCCTAATTGTTCACAGCTTGAAATCATCTCCTCAAGCCAGTTTCTACGTGGGAGAGTATCATCATTTAAAATACAGATATATTTTCCTACTGCTGCTTCTATGCCCAAATTAACCCGATGAGCAAAAATAAACGGTCTATTAGTTAATATAACCTCGCCGTATGTTCTTAGTTTGTCCTGGAATTCAACACTATTATCCATGACAAAAATAATTTCATAGCTATTTGTATTCTTAATAATGGCGTCTATGCAGTTTTTTGTGCAATCCCAGTTATTGTGGGTGGGTATAATTATTGAGGCTACTATTGATTTCTTTATAATCTTAATTCCGCGTTTAAGACATGCGTCCTGCAAAACTACAAAAAGTTCTAATTCTCTTCCCCACCTGGAATTCTTATGATCTGTTTTAATATTTTCTAAATTCTTAACAAAATACCCCTCTCCTCTCATATCTGCGCCATATAACTTGATTGTTTTGGCGCCCTTTAGAACTGCCAGAGCTATTGCGGCAAAGACACTATACTCAGCCCATGAAAAATCCTTATTAAACGGCATGATACTCCCGAGGTCTTTGCCTGGATATGTCTCTTTCTTGGTCTGTTTGAATAAATCGTTTAAATCGGGACACCATCTATGCATGTGATTGTTCCAGTTCTCTGGGATCCATAATTTCATATCTTCTGTTTTGACTTCCTTTACACATCTCGTAAAAACAGCATAATCCATTATTGCCCAATATGCAACCTTAACATCTTTTAATATTGCCCCATTAACAGCTATTGAATGCTCAGGGTCATATCGAAGCTTTTTAACTGAAAGCTTGCTCAGTGATGGCCCGGGACAAAATATAGTCCATTCGTTATTCATTATCTAAATCTTCCCTTCCCAAACTGTTTCAATGTCCTTTGACCTGGCAAAATCCGCAACATAGCAATGTTCAGGAGCTATCCCGCCCAATGCTCTTGAGCATTCTTTTTGTAGCGACCAGAGAGCTAATTCAACACAGAAAAACAATCTTTTGCTTTGCTTAAATAGCCAACTGAAACGAAAAGCTAGTACACCCAGCCAATCATAAGAAAGATTGCATTTTGATGATGCCCAGAACGCCACCTTATATCTTTTTTTCCGCTCATACAAGCCGTTCTTATAACGAACCAGTCTTATAGTACGCCCCTTATGCCTTTTTCTAAAATCAACAACCTTTGTTTTAGGAGCAATTACGGAAACACTATATGGGCCGCCACCGCATATCTCTATATGCGTCCAGCAAGCTTCATCTTTAACAAACCCCGCCTTTAACTGTTCTTTTTCAATCTGCTTAGAGATAAAGCCCCCATCTGACTTAAAAAGTATGAAGTAACCCATTCTAAATCTATTTAGATCTATCATATCTTTACCTCCGTAATTCTAGCCTCTTTAACATAATCACAAGAACAACAACTAAGCTGTCCAGAACCCTTAATAATTTCAAATTTCATAACATCCTCGCATTTAGGACACGGCACATAATCCCCGTCCCCATCCTCTTTCTCTTTAATAAAAACTATAACTACTTTCATTTTATCCTCCTTATTAAATCAACTATCTGCGCAATCATTGCGCATAATACAATCGGATATCCCCAGCTAAAAAACAGAGCAATAATAATTATTTTTATAATCATCCCATTACCTTCTTATGTAATCTTCTCTTGGATTTTCCCTGCCCTGGAATTGTGTATCCAGGAAGAAGCATGTCTATGAATTTAACCAACTCATCAATATTATCTCTAACTACGATATAATGAGCACTCTTTTCTAATAAATGCCTTATCTCTTTTTGCTCATCCGTTAATTTTCCTTCCCCTGTTTTACATTCTATATAGAAATGTGGATAATACACCTCAAAGTCCGGATGCCCTGTTGCTTTTGAATTCTGCACCTGTCCACATTTAAAGCAACGATAGTTATCAACTCGCATATATCGCAAGTTCCTTGCATCTAGTAAGTCCGCAACTGCTTGTTCTAAGTCCTTACTTCGAGTCATCTTATCTCATCCCTATTATATTTACGCTATGGACCACGGGGTTATAAAATCCTTGACTCTGATGTAGTTTTTTACATCCCGGGCAGAACCTGTATCTTTTAGTATCGCTACTCATAAGCCATCTTCCACATACATCAAAATTAAAGCATCTTATTCTTGTTCTTTTTTGCTTGAATTGCGATTTCTTTTTCTCTAGCTTCTTATGGTAACCCTGACGATATACCATCATGTAACTTCTCATATATTCCCTAAAATAATGTTTTTTACATAATCCTCTACCATGATGCTGTCGATAACACCCCTCCACACTACATAGTTTTAATGTTCTCAAAATGAAATCCTATGTTTTTCTCTAGTTTCTTTTGTTAATGCTTTATATCCCGGGCGTTGATCATAAGGCACAGACTTCTCTTTAGCTTTTAGTTCTGGTTCTGATTTCAGCTTTAAGTTCCCAACCTTCCACTCAGGGAATTTTTTTACTACAGTCTCTATTGTCCAAACCAATTTCTTCTTATCGCAATATTTCCCAGTTTCTTTCATGCATATAAATGATTGTTTAAGATTGCCGGTCAGTTCTAAAATTGCTTTTGCTGATTTACTAGCTCTAGCAAAATAATATTCATCCCAATTAGGGATTTTTTCAAAGCCCTTAATTAATTTATAATTAAAAACAATCTCCTGAATAGGAGATAGTAGTGTTTTCTTTTGTGAAAGAGTTTCTTTTGTTATGTTCACTTTCTGAACATGGTTCTTAGCACAATTCCCATGTTCACTTTCTGGACATGCTAAATGTTTCCCATGTTCACTTTCTGAACATGGGGATTCTTTACCCAGAAAAACCTTTCCTAATCTATAAAATATTTTATTATGCCGTCTTTCTGCAGGCGTTTTAAGTATTTTGCCATTTTCGTTTCTTGTTTCAATCCACCCATTTTTCACACAACCATCAACGGCTCCGGAGATAGATGTAGGTCCTCTCCCAGCTTTTTGCTCTATTTGAGAACGCGTTATCCAGTCTTCCGTTTTTCTCATTCCTGTTGTATGGTCCACTTCCCAGCCAAAAGTAGATCTCGTTACGATTAAAACCACTCTCAATTCGGTATCAGACATCTTCTTCATTTCGTTATTGAAGAGTTCGTTGGGCGTTGGGGTGGTATTAGGTATCATAGTTTATCCTTCATAGTTATAGGCCTGCAGGCAGGTGAAAGGAGGTGTCCTTCTTGACTTTGGCGTCAGCAAAAGCCCTGCCTGCAATATTCTTTAAAATTCTTTCCATAGAACTGGTTCCAATGAACGTGCCAACCAGCCAATATTTATCAATCTTTCTAAAATCAATCTCACTAATATTATTAATTATATAACTTTTAATATCTTTATCTTTTATAAACCAATTGTCTCCCCCTTGCTGTTCGGTTCTTTTTGTGCCTCTACGTTTTGCCTTAAGTCTCATTTCGTTTATTGCTCTTGTCACAAATTTAACGTCCACTCCAAAACAAAGAGCTAAAGATCTCGCACTCTGCCCGCGCAGACCATTAAGAAAGTGTTTCCTTTTTCTTTTTAAAACAATACCCGTAACGCTTCTCTTATAGCCTTCTTTTTTTAATTTTATCTGGCTTATTTCGGGAGTAAGATGCGCATTAAATTCTAATATTTTAAGTTCTCTTTCACTCCAGCTTGGTTCTTTATGCTGCTTGGCTATCCATCCGTGTTGAATTGCGTATCTTGAAACCTTCCATCGCGGAAGTCCTAAATTATAAGCAAATCTATTAATCTCTCCCTTTCCTGTTTTATCTAAATATAATTTTTTTATTGCCTCATGCATTGATTCGCTAATAGGATATTTCATGCTAATATTTCCTTTAATTCCCGACTGTTTTTTTTCATGAATTCTATTGTGAGTTGCTTACTCTGGGGTTTCCTTGATATTACCTCTGTCACTTTTTCTCTTATCCTTTCTGCTTCCTCATATGCGTCCAGATCTTTAAATTTTGGTTTTGGTTCCGGCTTCGCAGAAACATACTCTCGTTCAAGCTGATAATAATGGTCTTTCTGCCTTATTGTCTCGCGGTTAAATTCATAGGGTGGACCAGCCTTAATTTGATATTTCTTTTCTCTCAATGTTCTTATCCTGGCTGCTACCGGGAACATTCCCAGATCATCAGATGGATCATAAAACCTACCCTTAATTTCCCCAGGGATGTCAAAGTTCCTGTGAGGCCTGTAGTCTTTTAAGATTGCAAGAAGCATTTCCCATTCAGCAAGGCTTGTATGTTTCATTTCTTACCCTCTTTGAATTTTTTAATTAATTTAAACTTCTTAATAACTCCCCTCAATTCGTCATTTGATAAGATTTCGTTTTCCGCTATACTTAAAAAGAATTCTTGAAGTTTCGGTTCAAAGAAAGCTACCTGTTTATGGTGGGACCATGTTAAATCATCCCTGCGCATAGGCTTTTCAATCCTACTGCAAATTGAGAGATCATTGCGTAGGATTTTTTGGTCAAATCCGTTCTCATCAATGCCCTGGGAAGATATCTCTCCAAACTTCTTCTCTCCTTCTAGCATCCAATCCCCAAGCCAGAAGTGTATGGATTTCGCTATATCCTTTAACCTCTTTCCAAGCGCTTCCCATTTCTTAAAATTCATATCTTCATCTAGTATCAATCCTGTTTTAGCAAAAAAAGCCTGTGGTTTATATGTGCATTCATCATTACCTGCTTCATAATATCCACATTCATTGCAATCGTTAGTACCAAGTGGACACGCTGATATTTTCGCTGGTATTTTCATTGTTTCTTGCCTCTTTTTTTTACTTCGTAGATTAATATTGCTATAACTAAACTTATTGCATAAACAAGCATAATCCATTCTAATATCATTTCTTATTCCTTGTATGCCATTCTACGAGTAAAACAGCTATAACCGGGCAAGCAAAACAGAATATTGAGCCGATTAGCATAGACCAACATAGTATTTTTTCCATGTTATTTTCCTATCTTTAGTCTATCTTCTCTTACTTTCCAATATCTATATTCTTTTTTTGATTGCCGCCTTTCATCACATATCATTTTAAGCTCTTCCCTAACTTCTTTTAATGCTTTTTTTCTTTCTTCTTCATTCATATCGCTATCTCCTATGTGTTAGCTTTTCTGCAACATCACATATCATCATAATTATATTTGCTACATCTGCACCTTCATTAAGCATACGATTACTTCTG
>CAZMLS010000041.1:0-11390 GCA_964567215.1 uncultured Atribacterota bacterium
CTTATTCCCCTTTTTTATTATGCATGCTGTAAAACTTTCTTAACTTTTTTGTAAAAACATTTCAAAAGTTTCCTTAATAAAAAAATTATCTAAATATCTCTATTTTATATTTACTGAAGACGGACGATTTCCTCACACCTCAATAATAACTTATCCAATTTTCTTCAAATATTCCATCAGAAATTTGCTAGTTTTTTTTATTATCATGTACTTTGTTATATTTCTTTATTTGGATAATTAACTTACTGGGTTACCCAATTATTCTATCTTTTGTACGATACCATATAAATTTTTAAAAATCAATCTTTTTTAAAAATATTTTAAATTTTATAGGAAATAAAATAATACAAGGACAAAATGAGGGGGAATAGTCATTTCTTGTAGTTGGTTGGGATTAGATTAATATAAACTTGTTTTACAAAAATACAAATAAGAAGAGAATTCACTAAAAATATTTTTATACAATTTTTTTCAACAATTTGTTAATAATATGGAGTTAAAACTAAAGGGGCATATCTCAATATGCCCCTACTCTTTATTTCTTAAATTCTAGTTTTCTTGTTGTTTGCAATATACATAGCATCTACTATATATATTTTTTATTTATTTTAATTACTTTGATTTTTTACCAACTCTACGACTTCAGGGAAATCTATCTTTAATTTTTTAATAGTCTCCAAAGTAGTTACACCATTAGAATTCCAGCCTCGACGACTATAAACAGCATCACATAGTTTTTGATATTGGTCTTCACGATAAATTCTTAATGCTTTTAATTTTTCTTCTGTTGTCTTCCCTTCCGGATTATAATCAACCAATTCTTTTAGTTGTTTATCAAATCTTTCCTGTCGGGATTCATATTCTTCCGCGGTTACCGGTCCCATTGCCCGATAGGGAATCGCATCATGTTCGCGAGTACCAAAACCCATTTTTAGATTAAATATTCTTTGTAAATTGTGAACTCTTTCTGACTGCAAAATTAATTCTTCAGGTGTAACCGGCTTACCGGTAACCCCTTCAAAAAGCCAACAGTAATTTTCAAGATGTTCCGGAACTTTCGCTGCCTGTAAACCGTGATATTTCTTTTTATTATCTGCCGGTTCTATATCATTCCATGGCAATTTGCAAAGGCCCACCAGTGAAAACCAGGTACGGAATAAAGAAAAATAACGTATAGCAGCTGCCTTATCTTCAAAAGTAGGAATCTGGTTATTAACCTGATCCATAAAGATTAGCCAGTTTTCATCATGTTGAGGCCCTTTGTTGGCCATACCATACCCTCCCTGCTGGGCTAAAGATTCTTTGGTCACATATTCGGAAAATTCCATTCCTTTGCACTCCATACCGATATCCTGTAGAAATTTTTCATCTGCACCATATTTTTCTATCAGGATTTTCTTTGCCTGTCTAACCCCTAATCCGGCAATCTTCCCGAATCCTTCTTTACGGGCCATTTGATGAATGAGTTCTAAAACAGCTTTACTGTTTCCAAAATTCAGTTCCAATCCACCGGTTATTTCTTTATTAATGATATTATTTTCGTAACATTCCATAAGAAAAGCTATGGTAGTACTCACTCCAATTGTATCCATTCCGTAATTATCGCAATAAAAATTGGCTTCTAAAACTAAATCAGGATCAAAACAACCACAGTTTCCTCCAAATCCGGCAGCAGTTTCATATTCCGGTCCATCTACCAGGACTTTTTCTCCTTTTAAAGGACCTGTCGATAATTCAAAATCATCTACGGCGTGGGAACAACGCATAACACAACCCAACCAGCAAGAATCACCCGGTTGGTTTTGAGTAATTCGCTTAAGCCATACTTGATTCTCTACTTTATAAGCTTCTTCATGAGAACCAAATTTATAATTGTGAACAGGAAGACAATCATGACTTTGCATATGATTAAGGAGATTGACTGTTCCGGTTTCTCGCATTCCGCACTGCAAATGATCCAAATTCAAAATTTCTTTCGTGAGTCTTTTGCCTGCCTTGCTGACCAGTTCCGGATTAGCCATATGATTGGAATTGGCATTTATTCCTTTGTATTTAATAACAATGGCAGCGATTTTTTTATCCCGAAAGACTGTTCCCGTTCCTCCACGCCCTGCTTGTTTAATTCTTAACTTTTTACGATGCAGATCAAACCAGCTGATATTCAAAATACCCAAATTGGTATTATCGGCACCTTTTCCAGAAGAAACAATACTAATATTTTTTCTGTCCTTTTCATCATCCGCATAGATTTCAGTTAATTTATCGATAAAATGGTAAGTATCTATGTTTCTTTCCGGAGATTCTGAAATTGTAACTTTTCCTTTATTCCCATCAATGAATATGACAACATCTTCTTTAGCTTTTCCCTGGATCTCTAAAAGATCCCAACCGGAAAATTTTAAAAATGGAGCAAAATATCCGCCGACATTATTATCATTAGCCGATCCTGTTTCCGGAGACAAGCTAATGACATGGGTCTTGCCTGTACCAGAATACTGGGTAACTCCGCAAATAGGACCGGTGCTAAAGATAATTTCATTTTCAGGACTATTCCACTTGGTATCAGCAGAGACAGCATTAAACAGATACCACATACCATAACCACGACCACCGGTAAAAATATCTTTCACTTGGGGATCAATAGGTTTATTTTCGATTTTATTCTCCGTGAGATTGATATATAAACGCTGATCGGTATAGCCTTTATCAACTTTACCCGGAGTAAGCTCAAAAGATGTCAATAGTTTTTGCTTATCTTCATTTTTCTTAAACATTAATTATATTTCCTTCTTTCAAATTATTTAAACTACTTATAATAAATTTATAGAGTAAGGCAATTACCTTTTAAAAGGTAATTGCCTTTTAATACGAAATGTTAATTTTCCTTTTTTGTCGTCTTTGCATTCCATGCTGGTAAAGGAAAAGTAATTCCTTGACTTTTAGCGCTCATACTCGAAAGAACCATTAAAGTACCATAAAGGATACCTGCACCAATGACTAAATCCAGGATGACCGGTAAGCCAAAGCCAGCTAAAACATAACAAACCGCAGCAATTAAGGCCACGGTAACAGCATAAGGTAATTGCGTCCTAACATGATCGATGTGATCGGAACCGGCAAAGGTAGAAGACATGACAGTTGTATCGGAAATAGGACTGCAATGATCACCCATGACCGCTCCAGTTAAAACAGCGGAAATGGCTATCGGAAGTGGTGTGCCCATATTTACAGCTAAGGGAACAACAATGGGGGTAACAATAGCCATAGTTCCCCAAGAAGTTCCGGTAGCTAAAGCAATAAAGGCAGAGAGAATAAAAGTAATAATAGGTAGAGCAATGGGAGACATAACTCCTTCAACTGCACCTATGACATAAGCAGCGGTGCCCAGATCACTACAAACACTACCAATAGACCAAGCAGAAATCAATACTAGAGTAGCGTAAACCATCATCCTTGCTCCGCCCATAAATGCATCCATTATCTCGGCTACAGAGGCTACTTTTTGGAATAAATACATCACCATTGCTACGACAAAAGCAATAATGGTACCATATAGAATAGAAAGCATGGAGTCAGCATCAGAGATCGCTACGGTCAGTGATTCTGCTTCACTACCTCCTCCGGTGACCCACATAAAGTAAAAAGACAAGATAATTAAAACGGCTAGTGGCAACCACAAATTAATTGGTTTTAAAGAAGCATTTTTGGCTACCTTGAGTTCGGTTGTGCCGGAAAGAGGTCTACTATCTTTTGCCCATAATTCATTGGTCGTTCTGGCTCGGTATTCTGCTTTTAACATAGGACCAAAATCTCTTCCGGTGTATGCGACCAATCCTACCATAATAATTGCAAAAATAGAATAAAAACTATAAGGTATACTATGTAACCATAAAAAGTAGGGAGAGGCTGTGACGCTTTCCGGAAGGGCATCACCAATAACGCCTACCTGATAACCGATCCAAGTAGAGATTAAAAAGATTGAAGACACCGGAGCAGCTGTAGAATCGACAATATAGGCAAGTTTTTCTCTGGATACATGATATTTGTCAGATAAAGGTCTAAAGAGGTTTCCCACAAAAGCAGCATTGGCATAATCATCAAGGAAAATAACGATTCCACCTAACCAGGCAAATATCTGTGCCATCTTGGAATCTTTGGCTTTTTTACTTATATTCTCTAAAAAGGCTTGACCGCCTCCGGAAAAAAATATAATCCCCATCAGTCCACCGACAATAAAGAAAAACAGGATGATACTTGCATTCCAGGAGTCAGCGACTGAACCTATCAAGGTATCTGCTGTCTTGGTAATGCCAGCCCAAAGATTTCCATGATTAAGGATGGTTGCCCCTACCCAAACAGCAAGCAACAAAGATATTAAAGCTTCTCTAAGTATAATACAGAGAAGGATGGCCAAAAGAGGAGGGACTAAAGACCAAAAGCCATAATTAAATGCAGTTTCTTCTTCTGCGGCCCCAACCGATAGAGATAAAGAAAAGAACATCACTAATAAAAAAGTAAATAATAATACACTCTTATATTTTTTCCAATGATACATTTTTAAATTCACTCTCCTTTTTAAAATAAGATATTTAAAACATTAAAATTACTTCACTAACTAAATATAAAACTTTTTAAGTTCCCTCCTTTCCTCTTATACTTTTCAAGTAGCATTTATTAAATTTTCACTAATATAACTTACTTGAATAAATTAATAGAAAATCATGCACCAAAATTAAGATATCGCTAAAATATTTAAATATAAAAAGTAAAATAAAAACAAATAAACAATTGCTTTAATTGGTAAATAATAATGTTCAAAAAAGTTTAACAATAACAGAAAGGGAAGCAAAAAGTCAAAAATCTTTACTTCCCCTTATTAAATTTTTTTATTTAGCAGTCATAGATTTTGCCAAGCCTTCGGCATAAGCTGCTACATCTTTTTCTACGGATAAGAAATGTTCATTTTCTGCGTAAGCTTTATCGATATTTTTTAAATCTCCGGCAAAATACGCTTCTACTAAATGATCTTTGATTGATCCTTCTATTTCCATTAATCCTTTATTTAATAAAGGTAATAAATTATTAGGATCGCCTTTTTGGACCGCATATGCAATATATCCTTCTTCTCCTGTATAAATGACACCTACCATTTTAATAGGGTTATTTTCACTAAATACTTTTGCTTCCGGTTCATCACAAATAAATGCATTTATACGACCGTTCACTAAATCCATAATTCCGGAATCATTGGTTTCATAGAGTTCTAATTTTACATCAACATTTTTATCCACTAAATTATTTTGAATCCAATCAGCTTGAGTAGTCCCTCTTTGTGCTCCTACTTTATTTCCCTGGCTTAGTGCTGTGACAATATTTAAATCAGAATTTTCTTTTACCATAATAGGTTGGTCTGCTTTCCAGTAAGGATCTGTAAAATCTACAATCTCAGCTCTCTCTGAAGTGCTATTCATTGCAGCAGCTATTATATCAATTTTACCAGCTTGAAGAGCAGGTATCAAAGAATCGAATCCAATATCGACAAATTCCACTTCATATCCTTCTGCAACCGCAATAACTCTCATTATGTCCATATCCAATCCTACAAAATTGCCATTCGAATCAATCCATTCAAAGGGTGGATAGTCAGCACTGGTCCCTACGACATATGTCTTTTTATCAGCTTGAGCAAAGACTGTTCCTACCATTACTAAAAAAATCATGAAAATAATCATTACGCTAAAATATTTTTTCATTTTTACTCCTTTATTTTTTAATTAAATAGATTTTTAAAATTTTTTAAAAAATTATTCTACTTTATAATTTCCTATTACCCTCCTTTCTTTTTAGTGAGCATCATTCTCTTTTTTTGATTCACTACTATGCTAATTTTTAACACAGATAAAAAACATTTACAATCCGGGAATTTTTATTTTTCGTTCCACTAAATGAAGAATCTTGTTTAGCATTTCTACAATAATAAAATAAATCAAAGCAATAATCAAAAAAACTTCAAAAGTTCTAAAATTTTGAGAAGCAATTTGTCTGCCTACAGAAACTAACTCTGAAACTTGAATCATATAGGCAATTGACGAAGCTTTTAGTAATAAAATTAATTCATTAGACCAGGAAGGAATGACCAAACGAAACATTTGAGGCAAAACAATATATCGAATCGATTTTATTTTATTCATGCCTATTGATCGAGCTGCAAGCATTTGACCTCCTTTTATGGCTTGTATTGCCCCCCGAAAATATTCTGCCTGATATGCAGCACTATTTAATCCTAAGCCAATAACTGCTGCGGTAAAAGGAGGAAACATAATCCCTATGGAAGGAAGACCAAAATATAAAATAAAAAGTTGAGTCAAAACAGGAGTGCCTCGAAAAGCTTCTACATATATAGTTGTACAGGTATAGATAAACCTATTGCCATATACACGACCTAAACTTAAAGGAATCCCTAATAATAATCCAATACTAATTGCTAAAACAGTTAATTCTATACTTACTAATGATCCTTTTAAGAGCGTAGGTAGTATATTCCAGGCAAATTCCAAAAAATTCACTTCGCTTTTTCCCCTTCCAATTGAGTGATTTTAGAAAGAAATTTAGCAGTACGCTCATGCTTTGGATTTTTAAATATTTGTTTAGGAGGTCCTTCTTCTAATATGATCCCACCGTCCATAAAAATAATATCATTAGCTACTGAATGAGCAAACCCCATTTCATGACTAACGACTATCATAGTAACTCCTTCTTTAGCCAGGTTACTCATTACTTCTAATACTTCACCAATTAATTCCGGATCAAGAGCAGAAGTAGGTTCATCAAAAAGAATTAACTTTGGATTCATAGACAAGGCTCGGGCAATAGATACCCGTTGTTGTTGTCCTCCGGAAAGTTGAGCCGGATAGTGATCTTTTTTGTCTTCTAAACCTACCCTTTTAAGTTCTTCTATAGCTATTTTTGTTGCTTCTTCCTCTTTCATTTCTTTTACCCTTAAAGGGCCAATTCGTACATTTTCCAAAGCGGTTAAATGAGTAAAAAGATTGAAACTTTGAAAAACAAAACCTATAGAAGCCCTAATTTGGTTAATGTTTGCATGTGCTTTTGTTATTTCAATATCTTCGAGCCATATTTGACCTTTATCAATAGAGTCTAATTGATTGATACAACGGAGCAAAGTGCTTTTTCCTGTTCCGGAAGGTCCAATAATTACTTTTGTCTCACCTTTTTTTACTTCAAAATTAATTCCCTTGATGACTTCTATTTTTCCATAGCTTTTATGAAGATTTTCTACTTTTAATATTGTATGTGCCATTTTTAAAAATGTCCTTTCAAATTCTTGTATCAATTTTTTTTATATTCATACCCTGGCAACCTGTACTTTTCTTCCAAAAAGTTAAGCATTTTAACTCCTAAATGAACAATTAAAAAGTAAATTAATGCACAAATAACATAAACCAATATGGCATTTCCAAAAGTACGTGCGACGATATACCTTCCCTGCCTCATTAATTCAGTTATTCCCAAGGCATAAACTAAGGAAGTGTCTTTTAAAACAGTTGCATATTCATTAGACCAGGAAGGAATGGAGATCCTTAAAGCCTGAGGGAAAATAATATAGCGTATTGCTTTTAATTTACTCATACCAATTGATCTTGCAGCTAGCATTTGTCCTACATCAATAGATTCAATAGCTCCGCGAAATATTTGGGATTGATAGGCCGCGGATCGAAGACCCATGGCTAATAGTGCGGCAATAAAAGGAGAAAAATTTAGTTTTAAATAACTCGCCCCAAAGTAAAAAAGGAAAAGCAATACAAGGGCGGGAATAGATCGAAAAAATTCAACGATTGGTAAAACGACTAGATTCCGAACAAGCTTATTTCCATATACTTCTCCAACAGCCAAAGGAATGCCCACAAGAAGACCAAGTCCTAAAAAAGCAAGGGCTAATTCTATGCTTATAAACGCCCCCATTAGTAAAGAAGGCATACTCCTCCCAATAATAATTAATTTATCGATTATTTTTTCCTCCAGTTTAGTCTAATTAAATATACAATCTATACTCTTTGCTTAAATTTTTGATTGAGTATTTCTTCCAAATCCGGTCTTCCGATTTCTTGCAAATCGTATTTTACTCTAATTGATTTTTTATTTATCTTTATAATTCGCGTTAAATCAATTGGAGTTCCGATAATCACCAAATCACATTCGATAGCATTAATAGTAGTTTCTAATTCTTTGATCTGTTTTTCTCCATATCCCATCGCTGGCAATAAAATTCCAATCTCGGGATATTTTACAAAGGTTTCTGAAATGGAACCAACGGAATAACGTCTGGGATCGACTAACTCTTTTGCTCCATATTTTTGAGCAGCTACAACGCCTGCACCGTATTTCATTCCTCCGTGAGTCAAAGTAGGACCATCTTCAACAACCAGAACCTTTTTACCTCGAATTAATTCCGGCTGATCTACCGTTAAAGGAGAAGCTGCTTCAATTAATTGCGCATCCGGGGCTAATTGACGGATATTTTCCCGAAGTAAATTAATTTTATCCGGACTAGCGGTATCTATTTTATTAATAACTACTACATCTGCCATTCTTAAATTAGCTCCACCGGGATAATATCTCAACTCGTGGCCGGCTCTAAGTGGGTCGGTCACAACAATATGCAAATCGGGTTTATAAAATGGTAAATCGTTATTTCCACCGTCCCAAACGATGATATCTGCTTCTTTTTCGGCCCTTTTTAATATTTCTCCATAATCTACTCCGGCATAGAGAATGTTTCCACTATCGATATGCGGTTCATACTCTTCCATTTCCTCAATAGTACATTCATAACGTTTTAAATCATTATAAGTTTCATATCTTTGCCAAATTTGATCTTTTAAATCACCATAAGGCATGGGGTGTCTGATGACTGCAATTTTATAACCTTTCTTTTTTAATATTTCAGTTACCCTACGAGTAGTCTGACTTTTCCCACAGCCTGTTCTCACAGCACAGACAGATATAACGGGAAGATTAGATTTTAACATGGTATTTTTAGGTCCCATCAATCTAAAATCCGCACCGTTTGCCAAAACTAAGGATGCTTTACTCATTACATATTCATAAGGAAGATCGCTGTATGCTAAAATTACCTGGTCTATCTGATATTTTTTAATTAGTTCGGGTAATTCTTCTTCAGGATAAATCGGGATGCCTTCCGGATATAAAGGTCCTGAAAGTTCTACCGGGTATTTCCTTCCGGCAATATCTGGAATCTGTGTAGCAGTAAAAGCAACTACCTCGTAATTTGAATTATCTCTAAAATACACATTAAAATTGTGAAAATCTCTACCTGCTGCGCCCATAATTACTATTTTATTTTTATTCATAAAAGTTTCTCCTATGATATTAATATTATATTCGACAATGTTTTTAAAATTCCTTTTTTTTATATTATTTTTTTAAAATTTACATTTTTTATGTATTAGGGTGTCTACCCTATACTACCTATTGCTTGATCCAATACATCTAAAGCTTCATCTAACTGCTCATCGGTAATCTCTAAAGATACCAGCATACGCAATAGATTTTTATCGATCCCGGCAGTCGGAACAAATACGCCATTTTGTACACATGTTTGAACTACCTGAGCTGTCTCTTCGGTTGCTGGTTCTCCGGTCTCTCTATCTTTTATCAACTCAAGAGCCATCATGGCTCCCATGCCTCGAATTTCTCCGACGATGGTGTATTTCTCCTTCATCTCCTGAAATCTTTTCTTAAATTGATCCCCAATTTTCACTGCTCTTTCCAGGAGGTTTTCCTCTTCAATAATCTTTATCACCTCTAAAGCTGCACGGCAGGCAATCGGATTACCAACATAGGTTCCGCCAATACATCCTCCCGGAATAGAATCAGTAATCTCATTTTTGGAAATGACTGCAGATAACGGCATACCGGCAGCCAGTGATTTGGCCAAACAAATGATATCCGGTTCTATTCCCCAATGTTCAACAGCAAAGAATTTTCCCGTTCTTCCTATTCCGCTCTGAATTTCATCTGCAATAAATAATATTCCGTACTTCTTAGTTAATTCTCTCAAATATTCCAAAAATCCTTCCTGAGGGACATTAAACCCGCCTTCTCCCTGGATGGGCTCAATAACAACAGCGGCAACGGATTCGGGAATGACAGTATTCATTAATATTTTTTCAAAATCTTTTATATTTTTCATGGGACGCGATACACTGGGAAAAGGTAGTCGATATATCTCAGAAGCAAAAGGTCCAAATCTATATTTATAAGGCATCGCTTTATGAGTCATGGTCATAGTGAGTAAAGTTCTTCCATGAAAAGCATTCTCAAATACGACAATGGCCGGTCTTTTTGTGTAAGCCCGGGCAATTTTTACGGCATTTTCTATGGCTTCTGCACCGCAATTAAAAAAGGCAGCACTCTTGGGGGTTTTCCCCGGAGTTAATTTTACTAATTTTTCTGCTAATGTCACCAAAGATTCATAGGGTATGGCGGTAAAATCAGTATGCAGGTATTTTTCTGCCTGATCCTGAATGGCAGCGACTACTTTCTTATGAGAATGTCCTACAGCCAGGCAACCCCACCCTCCGGTAAGGTCAATAAATTGATTTCCATCCACATCAGTTACCAGGGCACCTTCACCTTTTTCAATATAGCATGGGGAAAGAGAACTGCCCATGGGTTTAGCAACATATTTTTCCCTTCTTTGTGCAATTTTTTTAGATTTTGGTCCAGGCAAATCAGTTTTAAGTGAAATGAATTTGCTCATCATTTTTCCTTCCTTTAATTAAATTAAATATTTTCAAATGATATATATTCTTTACAAATTCGATAGCCAATATAGCCCTTATGCCTTGGACCTTTCCAATGGGAACATGTTTTTTTATCATTTCTATAAATCTATTTTTTAATTGTTCTCCTATTTTAACAGTCTTGCCCAACAGATTTTCTTCCTCAATAATTTTGACACTCTCTAAAACTGCCCGACAGGCAATTCAATTTCCGACATAGGTGCTTCCAATAATCCTCCTGAAAGAAAATCGGAATCTTATCTTTAGTGATAATTGCAGACAAAGACATATTGACGACTAGTGATTTGGCTAAACAGATAATATCCGGTTCTACATCTCAATGTTCGACAACAAGGAATTCACTGGTTCGTCCTCTCCAACTTTGAGTTTCATCTGCAATCAACAATATCCTGTTTCGTACTCTGTGTTATTTCTAAAATATACAGTGAAGTTATAAAAATATCTACCAACTGGACCCATAATAATTATTTTAATTCTCTTCAATGAAGTGCCTCTTGTTATTTATAGATTTATTCGAAAACTTTTTTGTAATTACTCTTTTTT
>CAZMLS010000041.1:11490-13636 GCA_964567215.1 uncultured Atribacterota bacterium
TGATATTCTTCTAAAATATCCACAACATTGAGTCCCGCATCAATGGCCATATCCACTACTTTATAGCTGCATTTTCTATTCGGGAGAGTAATTGCTCCAACATCATATTGCTTCATTAATTTCATTGTCTCTTCTCGATTGTTAATATCCAGTGAATGGAGAACAATTTTATCACTTTTTATCCATTTTTTCGTTTTTTCAAGCGCATTCTCTCCCCGACCGGTAATTCCTATAATGCCAACTTCACCAACTTTACTATTTTTGGCTAAATCCCAAGCAACAGTAGAACCCATTTTTCCAGAACCTCCGAAAACTAAAACTTTCAAAAGCTTCTCCTCCTTTTTTTAATTACTTTGTTATTTTAATGACTTATTAAATAGTTTTACCAAATAAGCAACAGTATTTTCTTAATATATAATAAAAAGTTCTACCTTTTCCTAAAATGATTTCCTGTGTATCTTTTATGTTTTAAAACCTCCTTTCTATTGTAAAAAAGATATATTTTTAAATATTCACAAAAAAAATAGGCAATTAATGATAGAGCCTTCATTAATTGCCTATGATTCTTTCATTGATTTAGATGAAGTACTCTACCAAAGGTAGCCCTCCATCTAAATCCGCTAATAGAAGATTTGATGACAGTCTTATAGTTATTCACTACAAGCCCAGCAGATAAAATTTTTGTAAAATTTTTCTACTTCGGCAGAAACACCTTTCAAAGTGAATTTAATCATTCACTTTTACTCATTCATTTCCGCACCTCTACCTTACATTTTTACATGTAAGTTAATATTTTTTCTAGTTTCCTATTTTATTAATATTCGAAAATTATTTACCCCTTTCCCGATGATGGTAAATTATTATATGACTCATTGATCGATTTATTTAATTAAATCTCTATGATATTCTTTCTGTATATTATATTTCTTTTAGCTAATTCTTTTAAAATTTTATTATAAACTTCGTGTTCTTTTCCCAGATACTCCGGGGGAGAAACGCCTTTATGCGTATATTCTCCTTCTGCTATTAAGCGAGCTACAATAGCACAGGGAAATCCTGTAGCACGAGACATTGAAGTTGCCTGTTCTTCCTTATCATAATAATCTAGCAAATCATAGGTATAACGCAATCTTTTTCCGCCTTTTTTCCCTTGAATCATAACTCTCATCACAGTTAATTCATCTTCATCTTCTTTTAATTTCCATTTAGGAAAAAGAAGTTCAGAAGTAAGGTCTAAAGGTTTAATTTTTACACCTTTAATATCAATAGGATTTTCATCGAAAAACCCTGTTTCCCTTAACATTCTCATTTTTTCAGCATAACCGGGATACCGTAAAGTTTTTTCTTTCATTTCAGGAATATCAAGAGTGTAAAGCAAACTGTGAAGCCCGTCGGCATTGAAAGCTTCTAAAGTTCCGATCTTGGGTAGATCAACTAACTCGATTTCTGAAAGAGCTGTCTTTTCAGTGATTTTTCCTCTTTCCATTAACCTGGCCGGTCTTATATATTCTTCAATAACATCTTTCGGAAACCAGGCAATCTTATATTCGTAAGGCCACTCTCTTATAACCGGAAGTCTACCAACTAAAATAATAGCACTTTCTGTTTCATCAAGCAAGCTATCAACATATCCTACCAGTAAATGGCTCATTCCGGGCGCTACACCCATATCAACCACGGCAGTAACTCCGTTTTCTTTAGCCAATTTATCCAAACTTAAAGTATCCTCAGCCATAAAAGAAATGTCAGTTATATTTTTACCTGCTTCTATAACCGAACGCAACATATTGAAACCTAAAAACACCCGGGAACAGCTCCAATTATAATATCTTGGTGAGCTACTATCCTTTTTATTTCATCTGGATTAGATAAATCAGCCTTAATTCCATCTATATTTGAGTCTTTCGTTATTTTATTTATTTATTCTGATCAATATCCGCTACACTTACCTGAAAATAATTATCCTTTCCTACAAAATTAATAGTTCCGCTTTTCGGATTCATTAATCCGGCAATTGTCTTCATTATGGTGCTTTTTCCTGCACCGTTTGCTCCAACTATTGCTACTAATTCTTTTTCCTTTACCTCAAAAATACATCAAAAATCACCGGAGCTTTATCATAGGAGCATCGAATTTGATTTACTTT
>CAZMLS010000042.1:0-6159 GCA_964567215.1 uncultured Atribacterota bacterium
ATTTTCTTTGTATATTGTATCATTATACAATTGTTTTTTCTAAATGAATAAATAATAGAATAGAATAATGAGTGTGACAGAGGACGATTTTTTGATATATCATGGATGAATAGAGAGGATAATTCTCTGTATCATTCAAAGAGGGCAGACACAAGATCTACTCCTACAATGACTAATTTTCTTACAATTTAAACCTGCATCTTTTCTTTTAGTATCAAATACTAATTGTATAGTGTTCTTTCTCACACCTTCTCCCTGAATCTTCTTTTGGACTATACGCGACACTACACATTTAATACTGTTTTGTTTATTTGATAAATTCTTTGTCACCAAAGCATAATATGTTAACAAAAATATTAATTAAGTGTGCTTAGAGTTAAACTTTTTATTTTTTGGTGTTTTTACAAATAAAAGAGGAAATACGATATCACTTACACAGCAAGGTATCCACACAGAGAGAAATAAAAAAATAAAAATACCAATGTAGATAAACCAATTCAAAGTTTGTCCTGAAGCCATAATAATATGGAAGAGCGAAGCCCAGGTGCTAAGGAGAACATGACCGAGGTGAGGGAACTTTGTGGAAGGTCTTAGATAGGCTATTCCAATACCAAGAAAAGCTAAGGGATTAACCAACCACCATTTTTCAATAAAACCTAAATGAATTTCTCGATGGGGCATATTAAGCAAAATTTCACCCAGATAGGGGATTACTGAATCGCTTAATGTAGCTATTCCGATAGAACCCATATAACCGATAAAAATTAAAATTACCATATTGCATTTCTTTTTGTTGGGGTAGCATTGATAAAAATTATACATAGAGGCAGTAACCAGTGCACTTAGGAAAACATGGAGAGGGTGAAGGATATAGAAAATATTATAGGCAGATTCGGAGGGTAGTTTTTGAAAAAATATTATCAGAATTATTCCGGTAGCAGCTCCGAAAGCAGTAAAAGGCATATGTTCTTTTAATTCTTCAAGAATTTGTTTATACATTTCTTTCCCCTATTTTTTAAGCCAAAAATTATTTGGTGAGTAAGGTGTAAAGGCAATAAATTTTTTTAATTAGGTTATAGTAATATGTTATACTTATAAAAGTAGAGAAGTCAATAAAATTTTACGACAATCTCTTATTTTCGTTGGAAGAATCAAATAACCGTAGAAGAAAAGAGGAAATACAGATTGAAGATTGGATGCCATGTTTCCATCGCCGGGGGAATAGATAATTCTGTGAAGAGGACAGAGGAATTAGGATGTAGTACTATGCAGATATTTTCTAAGAATGCATCCACCTGGCGGGAGAAAATATATTCAAAAGAAGAAATAAAAAATTTTAAAGAGAATTTAAAAAATTCTGATGTTAGTCCCGTTTTTATTCATACCTCTTATCTCATTAATTTAGCTTCTCCCTCAGATGAACTTTATTTCAAATCAATTAATGCATTTATTGAAGAGATGAAAAGAGCAGACCTTCTATTAGACGATTTACCTTGTCCCTATCTGATTATTCATCCCGGAGCACATACCGGGGCAGGAGAAGAATGCGGAATCGAGAGAATAATCAGAGCCCTTAATATCATTTTGGAGAAAAGTGTAGATTTAAATTCAAAGACAATGATATTGTTAGAAGACACAGCTGGTTCAGGTACCAATCTGGGCTATTCCTTTGAACAGTTAAAGAAAATAGCAGATGGAGTAAAAGATAAAGGCAAAATAGGAATGTGTCTGGATACCTGCCATGCCTTTGCAGCTGGATATGACCTTTCGCATCGTGAAGGGATTGAACAAACTTTGGGAGAGATTGAAAAATATATAGGCCTGAATAAGTTAAAAGTGATACATCTTAATGATTCTAAGCACCCTTTAGGGTCACATAAAGACAGGCATATGCATATCGGAGAGGGTTTTATTGGACCTGAAGGATTTCGATTAATGGTAAACCATCAGTGCTTAAAAGATTTGCCTTTTATTTTAGAGACTCCCAAGCGCGAAGAAAAAGATGATGTAAGAAATATTAACTTAGTGAAGAGTTTAGTTATAGAATGAAGATGTTATAATTATAAAAATATAAAAACTAAGGGAATAAACTTGAGATTCTAATAAATTTTCCCTTAGACGAATAAAAGGTTTAATTGAATGCCAATAGAGACAATACTCAATGATTTAAAAAAATATAATAAATTGAATGATTATTTTACTGCCTGGGAACATCTTCCTGCTAAAACTGCCACTTATAAAGATTTCCCGGATTGGATTGATGGGAGATTAGTGAGCGTTTTAATCGAAAAAGACATCGAAAGAATTTATTCTCATCAAGCATCTGCATTAAAATCAATTAGAGATGGTAAAAATGTGGTGATTGTCACTCCCACTGCTTCCGGTAAAACGCTCTGTTATAATCTTCCGGTTTTAGATGCCATTCTGAAAGATAAAAACAGTCGGGCACTCTACCTTTTTCCTACTAAAGCACTATCTCAAGACCAATTAAAAGAATTATACCAATTACTTACTGCTCTAGATGAAGGAATTAAAACTTACACTTATGATGGGGATACACCAAGTTCCGCCCGACAGGCAATACGTAAACAAGGGCATATTGTGGTCACCAATCCGGATATGCTACATTTGGGAATATTACCTCACCATACGAAATGGATCAACCTTTTTAGAAATCTGAAGTATGTTATCATAGATGAAATTCATGTTTATAGGGGAGTATTCGGAAGCCATCTGGCTAATGTTATCAGGAGATTAAAAAGGATTTGCCGATTTTATGGTTCGAATCCACAGTTTATCTGTTGTTCCGCCACCATTGCCAATCCTTTAGAACTTTCTCAAAAAATTGTGGGAGAGAAATTCGATTTAGTGGATAATAATGGTGCTCCTCAAGGTGAAAAACATTTTTTATTTTATAATCCTCCAGTAGTAAATAAGGAATTAGGGATTAGAAGAAGTGTTATCAAAGAAGTTGCCAGAATGGCAGCTTATTTCTTAGATTATGACATGCAAACCATTATTTTTGCCAGGAGTCGCTTGACCACAGAGGTCTTAACCAGTTATTTAAAAGACTTCTTGCAGAGAAGCGGAAGACCGAAAGATATCGTCAGAGGCTATCGGGGAGGATATCTACCAAATTTACGTCGGGAAATAGAAAAAGGAATAAAAGAAGGCGAGATAAAAGCAGTAGTTAGCACAAATGCTTTGGAGTTGGGGATAGATATCGGTCAGCTTGATGCCTGCATTATGGCGGGATATCCCGGTAGCATATCCAGTACCTGGCAACAGGCAGGGAGGGCAGGACGGAGGTCTAATACTTCGGTAGCTATTCTGGTTGCCTCCAGTAATCCTTTGGACCAATTTGTGGTGAATCATTGCAATTATTTTTTTGGGGAATCTCCGGAAAGTGTTGTCATTGATCCGAACAATTTAAGCATTTCCATGAATCATATTCGATGTGCTTCTTTTGAACTTCCTTTTAAAGAGGGAGAAGATTTTGGTACCGAAAAAATGGAAGATATTTTAAAACATTTAGAAAAAAAAGGCTTGCTCCGCCATGTTGGAGGAAAATGGTATTGGACAAGCGAAATATATCCGGCAAATGGGGTTAGCTTGCGTAGTGCATCCATGGAGAATTTTGTGATTATAGACAATTCCAAACAACCGGTTCAAGTTATTGGAGAAGTAGATAAAGCCAGTGTTCCAAATTCAATATATGAAGGAGCCATCTATCTGCATGAGGGAGAGCAGTACAGTATCAGCAAATTAGATTATAGTGAGAAAAAGGCTTATGCTGAGAAAGTGAGTGTAAATTATTATACAAATGTTCATATGGAAAGCCATATTCAAGTTTTAAACGAAACAGACAAAACCGAAAAAGAGAATATTCAACATTTTTTGGGAGAGGTCAGTATTACCATCTGTTCTACTATGTACAAAAAAGTGAAATTTTATACGCATGAGACTTTGGGTTTTGGCGAAATAAATTTACCTTCTGAAGAAATGCAAACGACCGCTTATTGGATTGCTTTAAATAGTGAAGTTGTTGAATCTTTAAAATTTAGCAAAGATAAAGATATTTCCTTTGATTTAGGAAGTGGACTTTTGGCCTTATCCAATGTACTTATTAATGTGGCTCCATTATATATTATGTGTGATCCACAGGATATAAGAACTGTCCCCGAAATCTGTTCACCTATTACAGGGAAACCTACTATATATATTTATGATAATTATCCCGGAGGAGTTGGATTTAGTGAAAAAATGTTTAGTTTGCATAATACGTTGTTAAATGCAGCTCAGGAATTGATTATTACCTGTGGATGTGAAAAAGGATGTCCTTCCTGCGTGGGTCCGATTGACGAGGTAGGAATAAAGGGTAAAGAAAGTGCTCTTTTAATATTAAAGGAGGCTTTAAGTTAAGGGATGGACATGAAAGAACGTTTGGAAAGAATTTCAAAGTTACAAAAAAGTATAGATAAAATAACTTCTGTATCAAAGAATAAAAGTGAAAAGCCAATGAAGAAATCAGGAAAAAATATCGAGGAAATTTTATCAGGAAAATTTATCAAGACTCCTTTTGGCCAAAGTTTTGTTCGGGAAAATTTTTTCCCTAATGATTACATGTGCGGAGACACTCTTCTTTCTCAAATTTTCAAATCTTCTACTCATAAACTTTCTCATTTGGTCGGTGACAAGCGGATAAGTGAAATAGATATCCGTAAAACTGTTTTTTTAGATACAGAGACTACCGGGTTATCGGGAGGTGCAGGCACATTTATTTTTTTGATAGGATTGGGATATTTTACAGAAAATCAGTTTTGCGTTAGACAATATTTTATGCGGGACTACGATGAAGAGCAGGCACTGTTATCGGCATTAAATGAATTACTTTTAAAATTTGAAAGCGTTATTACCTATAATGGGAAATCTTTTGACCTTCCCTTGATGGAAACCCGTTTTATTATGTCAGGTATGGAAATGAATTTAAAAAACCCCGCGCATCTAGACCTTCTTTACCCTGTTCGTCGCTTATGGAAAAGAAGATTGGAAAATTGTTCTTTATCTACAGTAGAAAGAGAAATATTAGGGGTGTACCGGGAAAATGATGTTCCGGGTTACCTTGTTCCCGAGATTTATTTTAGATATCTTAGAACCGGGGATGCAAGAGATATCAAGGGTGTTTTTGAACATAACCTGCAGGATATTTTATCCCTGGTGGTATTAACTGCAAAAATAAATGATTTTTTTAAAGAACCGTTGAATAAAAATTTTTATCCTTTGGATATTTTTAGTTTAGGCAAAATTTATGATAAAAGAAAAGAGTATATTAAGAGTAGCTTTTATTATAATGAAGCATTAAAATCTAATTTACCAGGAGAAGAATTTCTGGAAGCATTAAAATTAATTTCTTTTACTTACAAGCGACTGGAAAAATGGGAAGAAGCGGAAAAAGTATGGAAAGAAACAATTAATAAAAGCCGGGAATTTATCTATTATCCTTATGAGGAGTTGGCAAAATATTATGAACACCATTTAAAAGACTATAAAAAAGCTGAAGAAATAGTAGAAGAAGCATTGAGTATGGCTGGAAATGTCTTTTTGATAGAAAAATTAGAATATCGATTAAATAGAATAAAACATAAAGAAAAAGCCCGGGAATAAAATATATTACAAATATAGAAAAATCCCTGGTGCCTTTCTATATATTTTAAAGGAGTAAGAGATGGAGCAGAAGAATTACACGGTAAAAGATTGGCCTGACGAAGAAAGACCAAGAGAAAGACTAATTAAAAACGGGGCGAAATCTTTGACAGATGCTGAATTATTAGGGATAATATTGGTTGGCGGATATCAGGGAAAGACTTCGGTAGAAATGGCAAAAGATTTATTATCGGAAACCAGGACTTTAAGAAAATTAGATGCTTTAAGTTTTCCTGAGATGACCGCTATTAAAGGAATAGGTTTGGCTAAATATGCTCAAATTAAAGCCGCTCTGGAAATTGGTAAGCGTTTCTTTCAAGAAAAGAGTCCCCTTAAAAAGAAAATATTTAATGCCGGAGATGTAGCAGATTATTACAAACCTCGTATGAGAGATTTAAAGAAAGAAAAATTTAAGTTGATTCTGTTGGATGTAAAGAATAAAATAATTAAGGATGT
>CAZMLS010000042.1:6259-9076 GCA_964567215.1 uncultured Atribacterota bacterium
GAAGGGAGAAATAGATTATTTTGTCCCAATTGTGAAAAAATATATTATGAAAACCCTACTCCGGTAGTAGCAGTAGTGGCAAGAGATAAAACCGGTAAAGTTTTATTAATAAAAAGAAAAATAGAACCCTGTAAGGGCGAATGGGCTTTGCCAAGTGGATTTATGGAGATAGAAGAGACTCCTGTTCAGGCTGCATTAAGGGAATTGAAAGAGGAAACAGATGTAACGGGAAAGGCTAAAAAGCTTATAGGAGTTTATTCTAATAAAAGCGATATTCATGGTTATTTGATTACCATAATCTATGAAGTAGAAATTTTGAATGGAATCCCTTGTGCTGGTGACGATGCAGAAGAAGCGAAGTTGTATGATGTTGAAGAATTACCTTGTATTGCATTTGAATCTCAGCAAAAAGCACTAAGTAAAGTTTTGGAGTAAAATTGTTAACCCAAATTTTTTAACAATTAATGAATATAAAGGAATAAATTTAAAAAAAGAAGGAGAAAAAAATGGAAAAAGTAAATTTTTTTAAAGTTAGTGAATTGAAAGTAAAGAAGGTTTTGGAAGATTCTACACTAAGGGTTGTGGCAAATAAAAATACCATGGTTAGCTTTTTTGAATTTGGACCAAAAACTCCTTTTATGCCAAACCACAAACATCCACATGAACAAACTGCATTTGTAGTAGCCGGCTCTGTAAAAATGATTGCAGGAGGGGAGACCAAGGTTTTAAAAGCGAATGAAGGAGCAGTGATTCCTTCAAATGTAGAACACGAAGTATACCCCCTGGAACCGGGTACGAAAATAATGGACGTTTTTTATCCTATAAGAGAAGATTATCTTTAATAAGGAATGAGGAGTATAGGTAAAGGAGCATATGTTGAAAATATTAGCTTTAGATTTTGATGGAGTCATTGTTGATAGTATTTTTGATTCACTTTTTATTGGTCATAATGCTTATTTAAATCTTTATGGTTCCAAAGCAATGAAAAATTTTGGTGGTGAATTGTTTACCTTTGAAAATTGGGAAAAGATTAAAAGCTGTTACAAAGAAGAAATAAAATATTATCGAACGCTCAGACCTTATATTCGAGGAGCAACGGATTATGGAATTATTCAAAAATTAATGGAAGATGGAAAAAAGATAAATAACCAAAACGAATTTGATGAATACAGAAATACCGTTGATTTTGATTTTGAAGGTTATAATAGAGAGTTTTATAAAGAAAGAGAAAAATTACAAAATATTGATTACAGATCCTGGTATAATTTAGAACCACCATATCCTGAAATAATAAAAGGTGTAAAAAAGCTACTGGAAGATGGTATTAAAATTGTAATTGCCACATCTAATCGAAGAAAAGCAATTATGAAGTCTTTTACATCGGAATATTTTGGTTTTTTTATTAAACCAAAAGATATTTTAGATAAACGATTTGGTGACGATAAATCTGAACAAATGAAATATATTGTAGATTCCTATCAAGTTAAATTTAAAGATATATACTTTGTGGATGACCAGGCAAGTCATCTAATTCAAGTGAGACCTTTAGGGGTGGAAGTCTTTTTAGCAGGATGGAGTTATGCAACAAAAAAACAAAAAGTGGAAGCAAGAAGACTGAACATTCCAATCATTGAAAAAGAAGAGCAGTTTTTGCCCGCACTTGAAAATATTTTAAAATAGTAAATTATTTAAAGATAGGAGAAATGTAAGTACAGAAAACAAAAAGGGAGAGCGAAATGAAAATTATTGATTATAAAGAAGTTATTGCGGAAGTGGCTAATATGGAAGGTGCAAAAGGAGTAAAAGTAAGGTGGCTTATTTCTGATAAAGACAAAGCTCCAAATTTTGCAATGAGGTTATTTGAAGTAGCTCCAGAAGGACATAGTCCACTACATACCCATGATTGGGAACATGAAGTATTTATTTTAGAAGGAGAAGGTGTTGCAAATAACGGAGAAAAAGAAACTAAAATAAAAAATGGAACTGTGCTTTACGTAGCTCCTAACGAAAAACACCAATTTAAAAATACCGGTTCAGGAACTCTAAAATTCTTATGTATGATACCGATAAAATAAAAAAATCAGTATATAAGTATTCAGTATCTGGTATTTAACAAAGAAGAAAAGAATTACAAAAAAATATCGTAATGCGTGATATAAATAAACAATCAATAAGACTAATGTATTAACTGACAAAAATAAATAAAAAAGGGTGGATTTTTCCACCCTTTTTTACTGACCCTTAGATTCCTTACTTCTACTATTATTTATTCAACAACACTAAATTCAATGATTGCTTCCGTTGTTTTTTGAGAGAAAACGTCTTTTAAGACCAAGCGAAATTTATAATTACCAACAGGAAAAGGTGAAGTCTGGGAAAGGGTATTACTAATAAATAGATCTAAATTTTTAGAATGTGAGGAAATATGGTAATCGAGAAAATCTGTCTGTCCAAATAATATATTATTTTCTTCATCTAAAATGTAAACATCTTCTTTCAAATAAATTTCAAAAAGATTTTCATCAATTTCTTTAATGGTATAATTTTTTGCTTCGCCATACATGTAAAAAGTTTCACCCTGGGCAAAGGTTGAATTTTCTCGTGCATTATACATCCCAAATCCCGGGGCTTCTTCTTTTACAAATAATACATTTGCAAATCCCAAATTAGCTTTGTTTTTGATCAGGATTAATGCTTCTTCCAGTTCTCCCACTGCTTCAGTATATTTATTTCCCTCAAGATAGTTTAGGGCCTGGCCAATATACTCTTTTTCTGTTTTTGCAAAAGTAGAAATAGTTAAACTACTTATTAAAAATA
>CAZMLS010000042.1:9176-13583 GCA_964567215.1 uncultured Atribacterota bacterium
TATTTAAAGGCCAAAATATTACCCAGGCTTTACCGACGACATTTTTACGAGGGACAAATCCCCAATACCTGCTATCACTGCTGTTTGGTCTGTTATCACCCAATACAAAATAAGAGTTTTCCGGTACGGTTATAGTAGGTATATTTTCATAAGATTTAAATTCTACATAAGATTCCTCTAATTGCTTGTCATTAACGAAGACTCTTCCATCAACGATTTTTATCTTATCGCCGGGGACACCAATAACTCTTTTAATATAATTACGTTTTGTATCTAAAGGAGGTCTAAAGATAATTATCTCACCTTGTTTGGGTGATTCAAGGCGATAACCAATTTTATTGGCAATCAACCGTTCTTTATTATGTAAAGTAGATTCCATGGAAGCACCCTGTACCACAGTCACTTGACCAATAAAAGTGATGATAATAAAAGCAATTATTCCTGCACTAATTACTGTTTCCAATAGTTCTCTAATCATGGATTTTTTCCCTTTTTTGATATCTTTGCCTACAGGTTTGGTCTTTTTGCTATTTTTTTTCATTTAGTTTTACCTCATTGCCTATTAATGTCATGTATAGATAATATCACATTATTCATGATAAACATTAATATTATTTTATAATAAATCTAAAAAACATTATAGCATATTTTCATTTTATAAAAAAATTATATTGCTAATTAAAAAGATGTTATTATAATGGTAATTAAAAAAAATAAGAATGTCAACGATGATGGGTAGAATTGACAATAAAGAAAAGAAGAAAGGGGCTGGTAAAGATTAAGGCAATTATTTTTGATTTGGATGACACCCTGGTTAAAACTTCTCTATTGTATAACTATGCCCGAGATAATTTTTCATCACTTATGCAAAGGGCGGGCTTTGATGGTAAAGCATCATTAATTAAACTTGATGAAATTGATATCAGCTATATAGAAGAGTATGGTTTCCTAAGAGAAAGATATCCTTACAGTTTGGGAAAAACTTATGAATACTTTTGCAAAAAAAATGGTAAAAAAATTAATTTGATTTTAAAAAAGAAGGTAGAAGATATCGGCTGGCATGTTTTCCGACAGGTTCCCGAATTGGTTGATGGCGCATATTATGTGTTAGAAACCCTGCGCGAAAAATACCTTTTAATTTTAGCTACACTTGGAGATCCTCGGGTTCAGGAAGAAAAAATCAGAGCAACCGGCTTGGATAAATTCTTTTCAGACGTGAATGTCTTAAAGCATAAAAACGTTGAAGAATATCAAGCTATTGTAAAAAAGCACAATCTTAATAAAGAGGAGACCTGGATTATAGGAAACAGTGTTCGCTCGGATCTAAATCCCGGATTAAAATTAGGACTCAATTGTATTTTAATTCCTTATTTAAGCTGGAAGTTTGAAGATGAAAAACCGATATCTAAAAATTATTTAGAACTTAACACTTTAATAGAAGTATTAGAACATTTGTAACTGGGGAGATTATAAATTGGTTAAACAATTAAAATATCCTTCTTATTTAAATTTATCCATAAAGGAAATAGAGAAAAGAATTCAGAAAGCTTATAATTTATTTTCTCCTTGTCAAATTTGTCCCCATAAATGTAAAGTAAATCGAAATGTCGGTGAGCAGGGATTTTGTAATTCAGGAGAGGACATTTTTATTTCCAGTTATAATGCCCACTTTGGTGAAGAACCGCCACTTTCAGGAAGATTTGGTTCAGGGGCAATATTTTTTACTTATTGTAATTTAAAGTGCGTCTACTGCCAGAATTACCCTATCAGTCAAATAGGAAATGGTTATAAAATATCTGATATGGAACTTGCAAAAATAATGCTTGATTTACAGGAGAGAAAATGTCATAATGTGAATTTGGTGACACCAACACATTTTGCCGGCCGGATCTTGAGTAGCATAAAATTGGCTATAGAGGGAGGATTGTATATACCCATTGTATATAATACCAGCGGCTACGAATCTGTGGAAACTTTAAAACTGTTTGACGGGATTGTGGATATATATTTGCCTGATGCCCGCTATGCAGATAATCGGATTGCAGAAAAATATTCATCGGCGCCTGGTT
Source organism: uncultured Atribacterota bacterium (assembly GCA_964567215.1). GTDB lineage: Bacteria > Atribacterota > Phoenicimicrobiia > Phoenicimicrobiales > Phoenicimicrobiaceae > JAYEGH01. The sequence continues at coordinate 11,246 of CAZMLS010000042.1, forward strand.
ATTTTGAAGTGATGAAAGCAGCGTTAAAAGAAATGCACCGCCAGGTAGGAGATTTGGTCATAGATAAGAAGGGGATTGCTGTTTCAGGATTAATTGTGAGGCACTTGGTATTACCTGAAGGATTGAGCGGGACAAAAAAGATTATGGATTTTATTGCCGGAAATATTTCTAAAAATACTCATATCAGTTTGATGTCACAGTACTTTCCGGCTTATAAAGCGAAAGATTACCCGGTTTTATCACGAAGGATCACTCCTGAGGAATATAAAGAAGCCATTGAAGATTTTAAAAATGCGGGATTAATTAATGGATGGTTTCAGGAAGATTGATAGATTTGATAAAGAAATGTCATTATGAATTGAGGAATATATAAAATGTTGAAAGGAATCAAAGCAGAGATATACCTGCTTCTAATTGTAATCATTTGGGGATCGACTTTTGCATTGACCAAAGATGTATTAAGTTCCATACCCCCATATACTTTTTTGTTTTTTCGATTTGCCATTGCCGTTTTATTACTTATTATGCTATTTTGGAAAAGATTAAAAGGTTTGAATATAATGATAATAAGGAAAGGTTCCCTAATAGGTCTCTTTCTATTTTTAGGCTATATTTTTCAAACAGTTGGATTACAATATACTTCTGCCACCAAGGCAGGATTTATTACCGGATTATCCGTGGTTTTGGTGCCGATTATTTCTTTGGTGATTATTAAAGAAAAACCAACCATAAATTCAATTATTGGTGTTATTTTGGCAACTTTCGGATTGTGGCTCTTGAATTATAACGGGAGCTCTTCTTTTAATTTTGGAGATTTCCTGGTACTTTTATGTGCTTTTTCTTTTGCAATGCACATCACATCCGTAGGATTGTATAGTAAAAAATTGGATTATGTACTTTTAGTCATTGTACAACTGGTAGCCGTAACCGTTTTATCATTTTTTATTGCTTTCATTATCGAAAGGCCTGCCCTTAATTTTTCTTACTCATATAATACATGGGGAGCGATTGCCTTCATGGCCGTATTTGCGACTGCGTTTGCTTTTTATATGCAGAACAGGTTTCAAAGACATTCGACTGCAACTAAAACTGCCATTATTTTTTCTGGAGAACCGCTGTTTTCAGGGATTTTCGGATATATTATGTTAAGTGAACAACTTGGTTTAATCGCGTGGCTGGGAGGACTTAGCATTATTCTGGGCATGATTGTATCCCAATGGGCTTTGAATAAATAAATTCTATGATTTTATTACTTTTATTAGTTCTTTTACATCTTCAAGTTTTTGGGGCACAATATCAGGCATACCCTTTTTTTCAATATATACTTTTTTCCAGAATGGTTCAGTAAGTTCACCATATTCTTTAGAATATTTATCTAGATGTGCAGCACATTTGGTAAGTATGGTATGTGCGTTGTCGTGAGTAGGATAAGCGTTGCATTCTTTTACAATTTTTCGCAGCACTTCAGGATGGTCGATTATCATACAGGGTCTCATGCGATTGTTAAATTTTGGTTTTTTCTGTTCCTCTCTTATTTTTTTAAACATAGGAGACATTAAAGCTTCTCTTAGTGTAGTATTTCTTATATTATGCGTTGCACAATGGGTGAAAACACAAGGTTCGTAATCCCCCTTGACATTAATATGCAGATATTGGCGACCTCCGGCGATACAGCCATTTACGTACATTCCGTCGTTCCAGAAATCACCGATAAAAACCGGATAATTATGTCTTAAATAGTTTACTCTTCTCCAACCGTAAAGCCTTTGCTCCGGAGTCTGCATTAAATCGACATCAGGTTCTCTTCCGATAGGAATGTAAGTAAAATACCAGCCAAAGATACAGCCTTTTTCTTCGGTTAATAGTTTCATTAACTCATCACTGTAAATAACTTCGGTATTAAGCCTGGTTGGGGTTGCGGAAAAACCATAAACTATCCTTGCCTCTCGACAATTATCCATAGCTTTCATGATTTTTTCCCAGGTGCCTTGACCTCGTCGGGCATCTGTTTCTTTTTCAAATCCTTCTATACTTATAGCCGGGGCAACATTGCCCAATTCTTGTAATTTAAAAGCCATGTCTCTGTTAATAAAAGTTCCGTTGGTGTAGATCATAAAAGCAACATCACTATGTTTTTCGTATATATCCAGCATATCATCTCTCACGAAAGGCTCGCCACCGGAAATAACGAAAAAGTGTGTTCCCATTTCTTTGGCTTCAGTAATAACCCTATCTACATATTCTATAGGTAAGTCGTCTTTTTTAGAGTAATCTCCTGCATAACAACCGATACATCGAAGATTGCATCTCATGGTCGGACTGATGACGATGGTGGAAG
>CAZMLS010000043.1:0-13050 GCA_964567215.1 uncultured Atribacterota bacterium
AATTAAAAAAAGAAGAGGATGCAAGAAAACAGTATCTTAAAAATTTGTTTTACTGCTAAAAGTAAAATGATTGGTTCTAAGATAAGGAGCTACAACCGGTCCTACAAAACCGGGCTTGGTATGGCGTTCCCGGGAAATCATATCTACTCCTTTTAACAAATCAACTACACTTGAATTAAATCGCATATTCTTTATTGCCTTAGTTAATTTCCCGTTTTCTATTAAAAAGGTACCGTCTCTGGTCATGCCGGTTAACTCGAGGTTCATGGGATCTAACACATTGACATAATGAAAACGATTAATATAAACACCTTTTTTTGTATTCAAAATCATATCTTCCAATTGATCCTTTCCCTGTTTCATTACAATGTTAAAGGAAAGAGCTCCCATGGAAGCACTTTCGGGAGGCAGCGTATTTCCAGTACATTCCATATTATATTTTAATGCCGTAAGGTGGTCATACACACCATTTATAATTACTCCATCTTTAATAAGGTCAATTCTTTTCCGGGGATATCCTACAAAATCAAAAGGTATCGGCATGGTAAGTTTTTCAAAAGGGTCATCGGATATGGTGATGGACTTCGGAAACAGCTTTTCACCTTGTTTGCCGGAAACAAAACTTTTTCCCTCCATAATCAATTTCCCGTCGAAACCGGCATATCCGGCTTCACTTAAAATTTCAGCCACCGCTTCCGGGGAAAGAATAACCGTATATATTCCCGGTTCAATTTCTACTTGATCAACGTTTCTTAATGCAGTATACAATAATTCATCACTTATCCTCTCAATGTCAAGATGATTAACATCACTATTTATAAAAGAATGATAAGCAGTTGAATTATCTTTTGTAATAACACTGTTAAAATCTACTTTTGTCTCCCGGTCAAAGGCAAAAACACCTTCTGAATTAGCAACTATTATGGTTTCCATTCCGGTTTCAAGTGCCCCTGAAGTCTCGTAACCTTTTTGATTGACTTTCTCTATCAGCTGAATAATTTTTTGGGCTCGGTCCAGAGGAGTAAAATTTTCGGTTTTTTCAGAATATTTACCTTTTACTTTATAAACCTGGGGTTTCACCAGGCAATAATGATAATCTAATTCAGGCATTATTTTGCTTAATTGAATTGCTCTTTTTATACTTTTTAATAATTCCGATTCATCCAAACTGTTTAATTTCACTATACTGATTTTGTCTTTATTAATCACTTTAAATGTTAAACTTAAATTTGTTTCCGCCACATTCTGATGAATGTATGATTGGGCAAACCTTGTTAATCCGTTGTTATTTTCCATGGCAACCATCTCAAAATCAAGGCCTTTAAAATTCTTTTTTACCTTTTCAATAAAATTTTTCCAAAAAAATATATCTTTCATTTTGAAGTACCTACCTTAATCTTTCTGAATCGCGCCGGTGAGGTACCATGCCCCACATGCATTGTTTGCTCCGGTTGACCTTTACCGCAATTGGGCACTCCCCATATATGCCAATATTTTTCTTTACTTATTCCGTCACATGAAGACCAGAATTCCGGAGTAATTCCATGATATACCGCATTCTTATAAATTTTTCCTAATTGACCATTTTTTATTTCACGGGCAATTTCTGTACTGAATTGAAAATTTAATCTTTTATCATCTATACTCCAACTCTTGTTAAAATCTAAATACAAACCTTCCTTTATATCTCCTATAAGTTTATCCAACTCTAAATTTCCCGGCAGCAAGTTAATATTAGTCATTCTAACCAGAGGAATTCTGTTCCAACTTTCTGCCCTGGCAGCACCGTTGCTCGGCAGTCCCAATTTAAAGGCATCTTCTCTGGATGTTAAATAACCGGTAAATTTTCCTTTGTTTACCAGAAAACTTTTACTGGCAGGAACACCTTCATCATCATACCCAAAGGTCCCTAATCCTCCCGCAAGCGTAGCATCTGCTGTAATAGTAACCAAGGGACTTCCATAAGTAAAATGATTCAATTTGTTTAAAGTTAAAAAACTGCCTCCTGCATAGCTTAATTCTTTTCCCAATACCCGATCCAATTCAACCGGATGTCCGCAAGATTCATGAACCTGCAGAGCAAGTTGACTCCCTCCCAGCACAATATCCATTTCCCCTTCCGGACATAATGGAGCCACGAGAAGTTCGTTTGCTTCTCCGGCAATTCTTTCTGCATTTTCCAATAGCCTCATTTTTTCAATAAATTCATAACCGGAAGTAGCATAATCACCGCCAAAACTTGAAGGATAGGAGCGTTTTTGAAAATCCCCTTCACCAATAGCGTAGGCAGCAATTCCCCCTCCGGATTCAAATATAGTCTGCTCGATTTCAGAACCTTCGGTTGATAAAAATAATTTATGTGTTTTGTAAAAATCAAGGGAACCTTCAGATTTTTTTACTTTATCCTTCAACATTAAATTTGTGGCTTGTATTAAAAGTTCTATCTTTTCGGTAGAGCTTATTTTGAAAGGGTCTTTAATAATAGGAGTGATGTAACTGGCAATATGTTTAATTTCCGGAGCAAGCTTGATATCCTCTTTTTTTACCATGGCAGAAGCCATGGCAATATTTATTGCTTTGGCGGCAGTTTTCAATAAAGCTTCTTTTCTTAAATCATTTGATGAAGCAAACCCCCAGGCACCATTAACCAGAACTCTTATTCCTGTTCCTCTGTCTTTTGAGATGTTGTAAGTGGACAATACGCCATTTTCTACTTCAATATTTTCTCTATCTGTTTCTACAAATCTGATATCAGCATAATCTACTTTTGAATCCAGATAATCTAAAATGTTTTTTAATATTCCTTTCATATTACAAATACTAATAACCCCCTCTTCATTATTTTGCATGAGTAAATTGTATCTGGTACAAAGAAACCCTATAAATTAAAAAAAATTAAATAAAACGAGCGCTAACCCATTTATTTTTATTCACTTCTAATCCCCTAAAACGGCAATAACCGCTCCGCCTATACCGACATGTACACTCAAAGCAGGAGAAGCTTCGGTGATGATCACTTTTGAGGAATTGAAAAAAGTATGAATTTTTTCGCAATACCACTGTGCAAGCTCTGGTGCTGATACATGAGCGATACCAAAACGTGGATTTTTAACACTTTTAGCAAATTCAATCGCTAAATCTAAAGTTTTATGCACTAATCTTTTTTTCCCTATAGTTTTTGCCGCTTCAACAATATATCCATTGTCATCAATGGATATAACAGGTTTTAAGTGAATCATTGTTCCCAAAAACCCTTTGGTTCTACTCAAACGACCGCTTTTCATTAAATATTTTAAGGTAGGAACACTGACAAATATTTTAACATTTTTAACAACTGTTTTTAACTTATTAATAATTTCCTTTACATTATTTCCTTCTTTTATTAAACGAGCTGCTTCAATAAGCATTAAACCTAAAGCAATGGTCGTTGTTTTACTATCAACTGTAAATATTTTTTTAGTATAATTTGTTCTTTTAGCACCAACGCGTGATGCTTGTATTGTCCCACTTAATTTTTCTGAAAGATGTAATGAGATGATAGATTCGTATTTATCGGCAATTTTATTGTAAATTCTTTCAAAAGATGACGGAGGTGGCTGCGAAGTAGATAATTTTTCATCAGAAGTCTGTAAAAGTCTGCTAAAATCTTTAGGCTTAATTTCTACTTGATCCAAATAACTTTCTTTTCCTACTTGTATGGCTATGGGTACAACATGGATATTATGTTCTTTGATGATCTCCGGTGGCAGGTCGCAGGTTGAATCTGTTACTAATCCAATATTGCATGTTTGCGTATTTTTTTTATTTTGCTGGTATTGTTGGAGCATGTCATCAACTTTTATTTTTTCTACAGTGCCGAATTTGGACAATTTAGAAAAAACTTCTTCCGGATTATTCGTATGAATGTGTATGTGAATTTTATCTTTAGAGCCGGCGACAATTAAGGAATCTCCCATTGAAGATAATTTCCGGCGAATTTCCTCTCTATCTAAGCTAACTCCTTCAATCAAGCATTCAGAGCAAAATTGAAAGTTAATCCCTGGTGAACCTTCAGCTAAACCAAATTTCTTTATTTTATATGCAGTAGAAGTCATTGATTTTAAAGATTTTATATTTCCAATATCAATATAATTAACGATTCCTTCTATTAAACTAACAAAACCTTGAGCCCCTGCATCTACTACACCCGCTTTTTTCAAAACTGCAAGCTTATTTGGTGTCTCTGCTAAAGATTCCTTTGCTTTAGATAATGATTTTTTAAAAAGCTCAACGAAATCAGAAGTGTAAAGGGAATGTTTGATAAGATAATTTGCCCAATCTTTCATGACGGTAATAATGGTTCCTTCCCGGGGGTTAGAAATAGCTTTTCTGGCTTGATCTGCTGCATCAAATGCAGCATTTGCAAAAGCTTCGGTTGAAAGTCGGATTTTACCTTTGGTGGCCTCAGCCAAACCCTGGAAATATTGGGCTAATATCGCTCCGGAATTGCCCCGCGCGCCTTTTAATGCTGAATTCGCAATAACAGAACTAATCTCAGCAAAAGAAGTTTTTTTACATTTTTTTACGCCTTCTATAATGCTATTCATGGTAACCGCCATATTTGTACCGGTATCTCCATCTGCTACCGGAAAAACATTAATTTCGTTCAGATAATTTTCCATTTGATTTATTCGATGGGCAGAATTAATAATAAAACGTTTAAATTGAACACCATTCAAATATTTTATTTGGATTTTCATCTTGAAGTAAATTTCACCTCATTTCTTTATTTTTTTCACTTTAACCCCATACCATAATAAATGATTCCCAGCCATTCATGGAGAGCCCTCACATTATGTTCCAAGGAAAAGCTATTCGGAAAAAAATCAATAAACTTTGGTAATTCTTCAAAAATATAATTAACCGGAGCAGGTATTATTTTTACACCTTGATTTTGAAATAACTGCATGGAACGCTTCATATGCAGGGCACTTGTCACTAAAATTATTTCCCGATAATCTTTTTCTTTTAATTTTTCCATGGTATATTTGGCATTTTCCAATGTTGTTCTGGAATTTTCTTCTAATATAATTTCATCCGAATTCACTCCCCAGGATATCAACACTTCTTTCATTACTTTGGCAATTGGGACATTACCACGATTTCCGGGAGCCATTCCGCCACTGACCCAGATATCAGTATTACGCTCTCGATAAATCTTAAATCCACCATAAAGTCTCGCAAGAGTGACCTCTCCTATTTCCGCCCCATAAGAACCTGCTGCCGGTGACCCCTCTACCATACCTCCTGCCAGAATAACCATTGCGGGATTTTTTAAATGTTCCAACTGAACAGATTCATTTTGATTATTTAAAGGAAGATAAGCTTTTTCCAATGGTTTCAATAAGACCCACTCACCCATCCAGGAACTAAAAAAATATACAAGAATTAAAAATAAAAAACTTATCCATAAAGTAATTTTTCTTTTTCTAAATAAAGATAAAAGAAAAATTAAAAAAATAATAAATAAAAACAACCCTGGAGGAAACATCAATTGTTCAATTATTTTTCTTAAAAATAACCAGCTAAATTCCATGAGATTCTTTATCAACCTTAAAATTTTTTCATTTTAAAAAAATAACATCTACTTACTAATATTCCACTTTCTTGTTTAAAATCCTTCTTTTTTAAAATTATTTCTCATTCTAACGTATTAACATGATATCACGTTTTTGTATTTTGCAGGGACGCTATAAATTATGCCCTTCCCTACATGCCTGGTAAACCGCTTAACCGGGTCATTAATTAACAAAATATATACTGCTTTCTTTTACCTTTTCCCCACTGATTTCCTGCCATACTTGACGATAAATATCAATCTGTTTTTGATAAACCTCTATCAATCCTGGATAATCCTTCTTGTTTTGCGGGCGATCAGTCTTATAATCCACCACTACCCAGCCATCGGCTTCTTTAAAAACAAGGTCAATGGTTCCGGATAACAATATTGGTTTGGAACTAGAATTTGATTTTAATTCCTCATAAAGAGGGTTGCCAGGTTTTACACTTGTTATAAATGGAACTTCGCTGTATTTGGATTCTGCCTTTGTAATACGGTAATATAAATCGTTTACTTTAAAATTCCGTATCAACTCTTCAAATTCTTTTTTTCTTTCTAAAGATATCCGGTATTTTTCCAGGACTTCTGTTATGTGTAAAGATAATGGCTTTAGGTCTGGATTCTTCTTAATGATATAATCCAAAATTTTATGAACGGCACTTCCCCAGTCTGTTCCACCAACATCAACCGTTTTTATCTTTCGGTGTTTTTTTTCATCTTTAAAATCAGTCGGTTTTTTTTCATAATAACTACTTTTTGATAAATCTTTTATCCATTGCCCCCATTCGCGCTGAACCTTCTTGTAATCATCAAGCAAAGATTCCTTTTCTTTTTTCTTTTCTTTTTCATATTCTTTCGTTTTTCCTTCGGGTAACTCTGCTTCCGGAATTGTAATATTCATTCCTTCTTTAATATTTTTTAATAAAGGCAGCCAGGGATTATTCTTATTACTTTTATGATTTAAACTGCTGATAACCAGGAGATTTTTTGCCCGGGTTGCCGCTACGTATAACAGGCGAATATTTTCTGCTTCGTTATGAGAAGTTTCGATTTGACAATAGTCCTCCCAATTTTCGGGTTGAGCCAGCCGTTTCCCTTTCCCTTTGCTATAAGGATTAGAACGGTAGACTAAAAAATGACCTTGCGGTTCCTGTCCCGTTCTTTCAATATAATAAGTTGGATTATGAGTAGTGGTATTATAAGAAATGGCTAAAAATACTACCGGGGATTCCAATCCTTTAGCTTTATGTAAATTCATAATCCGAACAGTGTTTTCTTCGTTCAATATATCCAGTTCTTCTTCGATCCCGGCTTTTAGCATTTTTTCAAATTGTTCTACCATTGAGGCAAACACTATGGTTTCTCCCGCCTCTACTTTCCTTAATTTTTCCAGAATGAAATAAAGCTCCCCGCATTTATTTAGATTGCAGCCCTGCAGACAAGAATGGGAAAGCAAGCCTGAATCAATAATAATCTTTTCCATAGCTACAACCGGTGGCAATTTTTGAGTCCACAGATGAAATTGCCTTAACTGACAAAAAGCTCTATCAAAATTTTCCTGTAGTTTGGGATTTAGTTTTTCCGGTATTTTTTCATAAAAATCAAATTCTCCGCCTGCTTCTTTAAAATGATATAAATCGTCATCAGAAAATCCAAAGAACATTCCCCGCAAGACAGCGACAATAAGTACCTGATTTTCTACATCTTTCATTAAACGAAATAATTTTAACAACTCTTTTATCTGCCGGGATTCATTTAAAGAAGCGGATCCTGATACCGTAAACGGTATCCCGTATTCTGCAAGAGTGCGGGCATAGACATCCATTCTACTTCTGTAGCGCAAAAGAATCATAAAATCTTTATAAGTTGTAGAAGACGCAGGGGAACCGACTATATCGCGAATGATTCGAGCAATGGATTGGGCATCCTGCCGGATAGTATCATCTTTATTGCTCTCTTTGGAAATAATCAGCTGCTTTACCCCGGAAATATATTGAGGATTATCCTCCCAAACGGTCTGCATCGGTGAATATTCGGCCTGGTATTTTCCCTGATTGCCTGAAAATAGCTCTTCAAATATAGGATTAAGGTAAGAACCGATGGAATGCACTGAACGGAAATTAGCTTGTAATTTCAAAACCTCACCTCCGCTTTTTTTAATCAGCCCTTTTACCAGATTATAAATGTCAATATCTGCCCGACGGAAGCGGTAAATGGATTGCTGGGGATCTCCTACCACAAACAATGAACCCGGACGCGGTATTAACTTCTGCCAGTTCTTTTCATAAACATCCCGGCCGGTAAGATAAAAAATAATTTCTGCCTGAATGGGATCAGTATCCTGAAATTCATCTACCAGTAGACATTTATATTTTTGCTGAAAATATTGGCGTACCTCGGGGGAATCCCTTAATAAGTGAGAAGTTTTTATAAGCAAATCTTGAAAGTTAAGCATGGAAACCTTTCGGCGCAACTCATGATAATACTCTACCGCCGGAAGAACAAATTGAATACTACCGGCATAGCAATATTCCCGCCATTGCTGCAAGACCGGATTAATAACTTTTTTTTGAAGCTCTAAACTAAGGGAATCTTTGTACTCTTTTGCCTTTTCTTTTGAAGTCCATCGGTTCAAAGTAACCTTCTCTGATTTGGAAAAATTTTCCAGTAATTTTATCTTATTATAATCTTCTTTAATATAATCATAAAAACCCTTCATCCTCTTTACGTTTAAGACTGCTTCCTCTAATTTGTCATAACCCATTTTCGGTTCTTCATCAGGAATATATTGGCTGGCTTCATCGCTAAAAGATATAATTTCTTTGATAGCTTCTTTTAAATTCGGTTTTGGTGATGCCTGAAAAGAAGGTTTAAGCTCCGGATAAGTGCAAACCGTCTTATAGCAATCTACAAGTTCAAAGGGTTTTATGCCCAATTCTTCCAGATGTATCAGAGAAGGAGCTTCTTCTATTTTAAGATTAAGCAGATATCTATCCCAGGCTTCTTCTTTTAATAAAGTATCATCAAGTTCATCAAGCTCGGAAAATTCCGGATCAATTCCGGCTTCAATCGGCCTTTCCCTTAATAGGCGGGCACAAAAAGAATGAATGGTCCCCAGATAACATTGTTCCAGATTAGAAAGGGCTTTTTTTAGATAAATCTTTTCTTTTTCGTCTTCTGTTTCCCGAAAACTGTCTTCGATATCTTGTTGAAATCTTTCTTTTAACTCAATGGCCGCTTTTCTGGTAAAGGTGATGGCAGCAATTTCATTCACTTTAAATTTTCCCGATTTAATCAAGGCAACCATACGGTGAATCAGGCTGGAAGTCTTTCCGGATCCGGCACTTGCTTCAACTAAAATATTGCGATTTATTTCTTTTACTATTTTTTCCCGTTCCTGTTTATCTATTAATTCCGGCAAATTATGGTTATTCATATTTCTCTAATAGCCTCCTCAGATTGTCAAGGGCGGGTTCTTCATCATATTTTTTTGTATTTTTTCCGCTAATCTCTACCATCTGGTTTTGTTCCAGAATATCCTGGTAATCGATACACATAAAGCTGTCTGCTTTTTGAATCATGGCAAAATTTCCCCGGGTAACAATATCAAGTAATAAATCGATTATTTCCAATACCTGCTCTCTTTTTTCCTCCCCATAGAGATATTGTCTCCCCTGGCCTTTTAATGTAGGGAAATAATATCCTGCTTTTTGGATTTTGGGACAAGCAGAGATTCCGGCATGAGCCAATATCTGCTTAAAGGATAAAGCATAGAGGGCGTGTTGAATCTGTTTTCCGTTTTGGAAATATTTGTTTCGGCTGAATCCATAAGGAGTCCCGGTCTTGTAATCAATAATACGGTAAGTACCCTGATCTAATTTATCTATGCGGTCAATTTTTCCCTGAAAACTGATGGACTTGCCGCTAGGTAAAGTCAGCTTGACTGCTTTTATTTTTTTACCTAATTCGTTGTTCTGATTATCCCGGGTACCAAAGGCAAATTCAAAATAAGTTGGTATCTCCCCTTTATAATTTTTTTCTTCACAATGTAGAAAAAACCGGCAGGAATCCAGTATTTCTTTACTTTCATGCTGATAAATCAGCTCATTGGGAGGAGCCAAGCTCTTCCTTTTTAACGCCAGTTGGTGAAGAACAAGCTTTTCTAATATTTCCCAATGTTTAATATAAGAAGGTGGAATAAAAATACCAGTTGGTGAGGTTTTTTTTAACTTTTTATAAAAATTCTCAAAAATTTGATGAAACAGAATACCCTTTTCCGAAGGGTCCAGCCATATGCCTGATTCTTCATTCATCTCTTGTGGTGGTTTTATTTTCAGAATATATTTTAGAAAATATAGATAAGGACAAAAGGCAATTAGCTCTAATTTGGAACTAGACACGACCAATCCTTTGTTAAGGCGGGGATCTACTTTTACAGGTTCTACCTTTACTTTTCCATTAAAACGGTTAAGCTCTTCTTTCTCTCTCTGCCGGGCTGCGTAAAAACCTTCGGATAAAGCAGGGTGAAGATGCTCTAACAGGAGATCAATATCTGAAAGATTTTGTCTTTCGGAATATAAAAACCAATCTGCAGAATCAAGGATTTCATTTGGTTTTCCCGGAATGAACCCGGAAGTATCTTGAAAACTGTTATAAAAATCGGAATAATCTTTCTGCCCATCTCCTGTTTTTAAACGATAGATCTGCAGCATTAAACTCGACGGAGCTAATTCCCGATTATCCTGAGTATTAAAATGGGAATATGACAGAATAATCCTGCCCTCCAGGGAAGAGAGCAATTGCAACATCTTGTATTGACTTTCTTTATCTTTCCCCTTATTCGGATTAATTCGATCGGTAACTTTTTTTTCAATATCTAATAAAATAGAACCACTGCGGGATGAATCGGGAAATTTTGCAGAATCCATCCCTACAATAAAATTATAAGGACGGTTTAGCCAAATTCCCTTTTTATAACTGGAAGCATGTAGGCAACCTCCTCTTGGTTCCGAACAATTAACCCTTTCGTTTTTAATTAAATCAGCTATCAGGGTGAGGGTTTCGTTTACGGGCATATCGGGAAGAGGATAGTTATTTTCGGTTAAAACAGTTAGCCTTTCTTTTATCTTTTTTATTGCTTCTTCGTCTATATTATTATTTTCATCTATTTTGCTGTAGTCGGTAACAATATTTATCAGTCCCCGGGCAACATGTTTTGGTGAAATAGTGTCATCAAAGTTCTCTTGAGGTAATTCATGGAAAATTCGGGTGATAAATTCTTTTATTAGGGTAAGGTCATTTATCTTTCTGCGATATCTTTCCTGCCTGTCTTTGGATACCTGCTCAATTTCACCTTCCAACTGTTTTATGCTTAAATCCAATCCCTTGATATATCGATTCCTTTTGCGCCTGATCGAAGAATTGCGAAGCAATGAAGCAGCTCTTTGAGGATTAGGCATATCCGGATTTGTCTGCTGTTTTTTAAACTGAAAATCACCTCCGGTTAACAAAAAATATAATTTTGCTATACTATAATCATCTCTTATCCAGTCAATCAAAGAAAAGAGCAATTTCGCAGGAGAGCTATTTTTAATGCTTATCCCGTTATTGAAAGTGATATTAAAAGAATATTGTCTGGACAATTGATAAAGGTATTGAGAGTAAGGTTCCTGTTTAGTATAAAAAATACTCACTTCGTCGAGAGGGATATTTTGGGATTTTATCTGTCGAATAATCCTTTTTACTTCGTTATATTCTCCATGTGACTGAATTAACTCAATATTAATTTTTTCAGACAGATTGGATGGCATCCTATCTATGTTGTATAGATAATCGAGGGCAAAGGGTTTTTGGTGATAATTTTTTTCTTCATTGCAGGGCTTGGAAAAATAAAAAGAGTCAGGCCTTTTTAAGTCCCCCGGTGAGGGTAAACAAATAACCTTTGACTCGGGTAATATAATTTTTTTAAAAAAAATCTCTTCTAGATAACTTAATTCTATATTAGAGGGTATGATAAATAACTCTTTTTTCGGCTGATTCCTTTTCTTATATTTAATTGCCTGAAAATAGATATCCGCTTCATCAATATAATTTTGTCCTTTTAATATTTTTTCATATTCCTGCATTATATTCAGCAGGTCTTCTTTTTTTTTAGGGTTGGTTATTGCAGAGTGCGGAAAATTATGAGAAGAGAATCCTGCTATCCTTAGCTCTTTTATGGTTAAATAAATTGAACGGGTGACTCCCGGAGAAAATAGAGAAGGTTGAAAATAATCCAGCAATTTTTCCTGGGATAATTTTTTTAATATTTGAAGAATAAATATCCGGCCTAAAGAATTATCTAAAATTCTCAATCTATTTTTTAAAATATAATCATCGCAATAATCCCTTGCCAGGTCAAAAAGGGTAACAATATTCAGATTCAAAGCAGAAAAGCCCTCTTTGGATAAGGTTTTTTTTAAAGTATTCCCATCCAGATAAGAGGGCATGATTAAATTTTTATTACCGGTTAAATTATCTCGACATATTCTCTTTAAAGGAACTAAAAGTGGATGCATATATTAATATTACTCTTTCTTTTTCTTTAAAATCGTGGCAAGGAACTAATATTTATCACTTTTTATTATACCCTTTCCCCGGGATATTTACCTCAATTTTTTTCCCTAAAAATGATAATTATTTCACAGCAAACTTACCGGCAATTAATTTGATTGCCTTAAATAAATCACCAGGATTAAGTTTTAGTTGTAAGCCTCTTACTCCGGCACTTATTAAAATTGAAGGGAAACGAAGGGCGCTTTCGTCTACATATGTGGGATAATTTTTTTTCATCCCTAAAGGCGAGACTCCTCCCCGTATATAGCCGGTTAGCGATTTTATTTCTTTCAGATGAATTATGGTCACTTTTTTATTTTTACTTATAGAAGCAACTGCTTTTAAATCGAGTTCAAATCCTCCGGGAATACAGGCTACTAATATTCCCGTTCTGTCTCCTCTAATAACCAGGGTTTTAAATATTTGTTCCAGAGGTTGACTTAATTTTTGAGCAACATTCTCTGCGCTTAAGTCCTGCTCATTTATTTCGTATTCTAAAAGTTCATATGTAATTTTTAATTTATCCAGCACTCTTACAGCATTAGTTTTTTTCATATCTTTGATTTTTCCTAATATATTTTAAATAATTTTAAGAATAAATTTTGGATTATTCTTCAATACTTTTAATTTTTATATTGATTGTAGCTCATAATCCGGTTTAGTATCTTTCTTTTTTTCGGACGTATTTTTTCCGATTCAGGATAACCCAGAGTGATAATCAGCTCAACTCTTTTTGATGATGGAATATTAAGCAGATTCTTCACTCCTTTTTCATCAAACCATCCCAACATACAGGTACCCAATCCTTCTTCTGCTGCCTGAAGACAAAGGTGCTCGGCGGTAATTCCGATATCAAT
>CAZMLS010000044.1:0-6698 GCA_964567215.1 uncultured Atribacterota bacterium
TAGGAATTGCCCCGTCGGTGCTTTTTAGTATAAAGCTTTCCAGAGTCTCTGCCCGGTAACAGTCCATTTGCCTGAAAGTGGGGGTGTTTAGTCTCTCCTGTTACCTTTATACAGTTTATGTTATTTAATTTTATTTAATATTTGTTTTTTATATGAATTTAAATCAAACGTCACACTATTAACTAAAATACTATATTTATTTTAAAAATCCTTCTTTTTTTATAAAATAAATATAAAAAAGAAGCCCTTCAGCAAAATGCCAAAGGGCTGAAAATTATCAGCTCCCCAGACAGGACGAGTTTCGCAACTTTTATATGCGTGATAAAACGGAAAAAGTGTATCGGAAATTGGAAGAAATAACTGGAATCTGTTATGAAGTTAAATAGGCAGAACCTCAAACAAAGAAGTTCTGCATTTTTATTTTTTAGTTAATCTTTCGGATCATCTTTATGAATTTGCTGGTCGTATAGTTTTTGATAAAGTAAAATCTGCATTTTTAAGCATATTTAGAATTATTATTTGCAAAATAAATAATTTTAAAAAAAAGAAGGATTTTGTTAATATTTATAGAATAGTAAATATAAAGTATTACTCATAATTGTTTTATATCATATATACTATATCACTTTATTTTATACAATAAAAGGAGGATTAAGCCATTTTTTTATCTCTGTAAGGTGTAAAATTATTTTCCGTGTAAGGTGCATTTCTACTTGCCATTTACAGCTCCCCAGACAAGGCGATTTTTGTAACTTTTGTATGAGTGATGAAGCGGAAAAAGTATATCGCGAGTTAGAAAATATAATATGTGTGTAGTATATATAGAACATATTAACAAATTTAATATTAGAATATTATCTGGCAGGAGTATAATCCTTTTTAAATATAAAAAAGGATTCCTTGTATTGAACTATCCAGAGAAAGTTGTAAGAATTGATCGTTTTGTGCTAAAGTATAATTTATTTTGACTACCCAAAAAGATTATAAAATAAAGGAGGTATATATGAAAATTTTATTATGTACGGATGGGTCAAAGTATAGTCAAAAAGCCTTGGAAAAAGCTTCTGTAATTGTCAAAGGATGCAATGTTAATGAAGTAGCCATAATTCATGTGCATGAAAGATATGAACCTCTTCCTACTATTCCAAATGAAAGTATTAGATGGATAATGCAAGAACATAAAAAGGAAGGGGAAAGGATTCTGTCAGAAGCCTTAAAATTTATTAAAGGAAAAAACATAAAGGCACGTACGATTTTAAAGGAAGGACACCCTGCGGATACTATCGTAAGCATAGCCCACGAGGAAAGATTTGACATGATTGTCATTGGCAGCAGAGGATTAGGTGGTTTGAAAAAATTATTTCTTGGAAGCGTGAGTAATGCCGTAATTCAAGAAGCGGTAAATTGTAGCGTACTTGTAGTGAAGTAAGATTATAAAAATAAGATATTACTTAACTCTGAAAAGGTATTATAGGGAGATTTTAGTATGGTATCCTCTTCTTCACTGAATTATTATTTTTTTAAAACTAAAAATATAAATAAGTTATTTTCATAGTTATTCTACTTTATTACATTAAAAACCCTTCTTTTTACAAAAATTAGTTACGAGATATATTATTTTGATGGTAAATAATATTTAGATGGAAAAAAGATTAAGCTAAGGAAAACTGTATATAAATTGACTAATTCTGTGGAATCTTTAAAAAAACCTTCTTGAAAGCCTTATATTATAGGCGTTTTTACCTACATTTTAAAATAAGCCATTTTAAGTGCTTATTTTAAAAAATATGACCAATCACCTTAACCAACCTGAAAAAACGCTTTCAGGGCAGTATTTCTTTAAAGCCTTAATTTACAATGGTTTCAGGCTCTTAAAATATAACTTTTTAGCTCTTTTTTCCCTATTTTTTAAGCAACAATATAATCCTATATAATAAAAAAACGTGGAAACCCTTATATTTTCTTTGTTTTAGAGCCATGCTATTTTCCCCTTAAAAAATTGATAATCCCCCAATTCTATATGTAACTATTTTCTTTACTCTTACTTAAAAATCAGTTTTCTGTTCCTCTATTTTACTCTTTCTAAATTCATTATAGTACTTAGCTTGGTGTCCAGTAAAGCAGGGGAGGTTCTTTTAATGATTTATAAGTGATAATCACCAGCAGCCTCTGGTTGATATAAGATCTCTTCGACCTTCAACTTCGTTAATCCTGCTGGCACCTTCCACTCAATAATATCTCCAACTTTATAACCAAGCAATGCAGTACCAATGGGTGCTAAAATAGATATTTTTCCCTGGTCAGCGTTAGAGTCATCAGGAAAAACCAGCGAACAAATCATTTCTTTCTGTGTATTTATATCCCTCAGGAGAACCTTGGAATTCATCGTAATAACATCTTGGGGCACTTCTCGAGATTCAACTACTACCCCGTCATCTAATTCATTCTCTAAATCCCTTAAATACTTTTTGTCTCCATTGCCAAACTCGCTCGCCACCATTATCAATTTTCTTAACCTCTTCATATCATAGTTGGTAATATAAATTAATTTTTTCGACATAAGACGATTCTCCTTTTTATACCTTTATAAAAACCTATATTTTATTATTTTTTATTTTATACTCTCGTTTTATATGGTATTCGCATTTGCTTGTCTAATTTGAAAAATAAATCTCTTTTTTTACATCCTTCTAAAATGATTTTATACCAGTAAAAGGAAATACTAAGAAAATAATGATATTACTTTTCCTGTTCTATTTTTTTATCTAAAAGATTCTTCCTGAGAAATTAGGAAATGAAACTATTTAGTTAATCTTAAAGCTTGCATACTCTGTCTAAAAGAAATTTCTTTAATGGTTCTGTTAATCCATAAGTATCAATTTCTTTTTTTAATTGTTCGCAAGTACCATGACCACTAAGAAAACCATTCACTCGCGCTACAGCCGTAGAATTGATAAAATCAATAAAATTTGGATATATATCCATAAATCTATCTCTTAGTGCACCCGATTGCTGTAGTCTGTATTTTTGATGATAATTCTCTGCCAAATAAAAGCTGGTGAGTGGATTAATTTCGGTCACTAGTTCTGCATTTAATTTTTTTTCCTGTTCCTGTAGTGATTGAATTGCACTCTCCTGCTGTTTATTATTATGGTAAAAAATAATTGACATATATTGACGGCTGGCAGATTTCAGTCTGCAATTATGATTACTCCAAAATAACTGCAGTAAATCTGTATAGCTTATTTTGTCCGGATTATAATCAATTTGAATGGTTTCGCTATATTTTCCCAAATTATAGTAAGTCGGATTTATTTTTTCTCCCCCTGCATATCCCACCCTTGTGCGGATGACTCCGGGTAAAACACCGAATAAACTATCCGGTCCCCAAAATCATCCCATGGCAAAAGTAGCAGTTTCTATGTTAGTCGGAATATTCCTATCTATGATAGGAATATTTTTCCCCGGATTAAGGTCGGTATCTGCTGAAACAGCATTTAAAATATTTTTATCAATAAATAAGTTAATATTTAGCTGAAGCAAACAAAAAACAAGCACAATAACAATAGAAAGATTCTTCATTTTTCCAAACTCCTTCCCGACAAGCACTTAATTCTTGTTGTATTTATGCAATCACAGAATTTAAGCTTAGACCGGAGAAATTTATCTTTTAATCTTTATCAATTTTTCCATTTTATTTCTCTCAAATATTCTCTTTATCACAGGTGTCTTATCGGTTTTATATAATTCCAAATTTTCTTCAAAAGTCTTTTTCCCGGGATGTTTATAAAAAATTCCCAGGGGGAATTTATCGGTTTTCACGGCCATTTCAAAAGCAGTTAGACGATTTTTATAATCATGGTTTTTTAAATAAAAGGTATTTTCCTTGAACCATGTATAAGTATTTTGTTTATTGAAAGTAACACAAGGCTGAAAAATATCCAGCAGTGCAAATCCTTTATGCATAATTGCTTCTTTTATTAACCCTGCAGTCTCTTTCTCGTCTCCGATAAAAGCTCTAGCCACAAATGATGCATTCAAAGCTATAGCTACCGCTAATGGATTAAAAGGCTCCAAAAAAACTCCATTTACCTGGACAGAGGTTTTAAATCCCGGTTGACTGGTAGGAGAGGCCTGTCCCTTGGTTAAGCCATAAACCATATTATTATGAACGATGTTAGTAAGATCTGGATTACGACGGATGGCATGAATAAAATGATTGCCTCCCTCTCCATACATGTCTCCGTCTCCCCCTTCGGCAATGACCGTCAATTCAGGATTGCATGCTTTAACTGCTGTTGCGACCGGTAATGCTCTGCCGTGTAAACCGTTGAACATATTGGTTTTTAAATATTGTGGCATTTTAGCGGCCTGTCCTATACCCGAAATTATCACCAGGTTTTCAGGTTTTATCTTCAATTCTTTAAGTACTGACTTCAGAACCTTATTGATACCAAAATTTCCGCATCCCGGACACCATGCCAAATCGATATTTTTATCATCTAAATCGAATATATTATCCATGGGGGATCTCCTCTCTTCTCATTATCTTTTCCAGTTTATCCGTAAGTTCATCCACAAAAAAGGGTAGTCCGTTAAATTTAAGGATTTTATGTTCTACCGCTATACCGGTAAAAAGCTCCAATAATTTACCAAATTGTGATGTAGCATTGTTCTCCACTACAATTGTCTTTTTGGCTTTTTTAAAATACTCTTTTATTCCGGAAGGTAAAGGATAAATCTGTTTAAAATGCAGAAAGGCAATTTTGTATTTTTTTAAATTCTCTACAGCCTCTTTTATAATATGATATGTGGACCCCCAGCCGACTATGAGAATTTCATATTCACGAGTCCCTATTAATTCGGGAGAAATTTTATCCTTTTCTAATTCTTTAAATTTTTTCAATCTTTTCTCCACCATATTTTTTCTTAAATCCAGGTTTTCAGTTATTCTCCCAAACTCATCATGTTCATCACTATCTACCAACACTAATCCTTCTCCCCGTCCGGGTATTCCCCGATCCGAAATACCATTTTTGGTCAATTGATACCTTTTGTAATTCTTATTTGTTTTGTTTATATATACTTCAATTTTAGTTTTACCTAAATCAAACTCTAATGTGTTGTAATACGTATCCATAAGGTATTCATCGGTTAATATAAAAACAGGAATTTGATATTTATCAGCTAAGTTAAAAGCACGTTGGGTGAGATAGAACAAATCCTGAATTCCACCAGGAGCATAGATAATTCTGGGAAATTCTCCATGACCGGAATATAAAGCCAGCTCTAAATCTCCCTGCTCTGTTCTGGTGGGTAAACCGGTTGCCGGTCCGGGTCTTTGAGCGAGATGTATGACAACAGGCAATTCCATCATGCCTGCCAAACTCACCCCTTCTCCCATTAAAGCAAGACCTCCACCGGATGTGGTGACCATCCCCCGGGCTCCTGTATACCAGGCACCTAAGGCCATATTGATTGCGCTGATTTCATCTTCGGCTTGCTCGGCAATAATACTGAACTCATTCGCATATTGAGAAAGAAAAGTTAAAACTCCGGTAGAAGGAGACATAGGATAGGAGGAAATAAAATTACATCCTCCAGAAATTGCACCCAGGGAAACTGCTTCAGCTCCGTTTAGAATAATCTCTTCTTTAATATCCTGTTCAGGATTAGGAATAGGAATGGAAAGTCGAGCTACACTTTCTTTTTTTATTAAATCAGATGCAAGTTCATATCCTCTTTTAATGGCAGTCATATTTCCTTGAACAATTTTTTCTCCTTTTGCAAAAAAACGCTTCTTTGTATATTCCAGAGGAATTTGTTGATCTACCTTGAAAAGGCTGGCTATTAAACCTACTGCCACTACATTTGAAAATATTGGACTTCCAATTTCTTTCGCTATTCTCGTAAAGGGAATGTCTATTATTTCTCTTTCAGGAAGAACTTTCTCTTTTTCGCCCAAAATGATTGTATCTTTTCCGATTCTATTCCTTAAATGTGGCAAAGCTGATTTATCTAAAGGAATTAAAATATCTATTCGGTTTAAGGGTGCAGATACTCTTCTGTTTGATATGATGATTTGGGTAGAATTACTACCACCTCGTACCCTGGACATGTATTCCTTGGTGGCAAACACATTAAAGCCGGCCAATTTAAAAATCCGGGTCAATAACCCTTCAATAGTTTGTATTCCCTGCCCGGCTTCACCACACAAGACTAAAGAAATTAGTCGCTTTTCTTTATCGAAGTCATTTTTACTATTATTAGATTTATTCATCTTTGTCTACCTCGATTTCTAATTTATTTTGAAATAATATTGACTTTCGTGTTGAAGTAACTATTACTTCTGTTAAATTATAAATTCGTTAAATTAATACAAATTCCTTTTTTTAAATAAAACTATTTATATATTATTTGTTTGAATCATCTTATTATCGGAAAATGTTTTTTAAAATAAATCCACCAAGTCAAATTCTAAACCGTGTTTCGCGAAAATAATTTAATTGGGTAATGTAAAAAGACTTATTCCATTGAAAGATTTATAATTATTTTTTTACCGAAAGTATGTAAGCAAGTAAACCATCTGCGCCATATCCTTGAATGTAAAAAGTGTCACCTTCCAAGGTAATCTGAATTTCACCGGGGGAATCGGCAGTTTCCGGAAACCATTCCGGTGTATTCATGGCAACTTCATT
>CAZMLS010000044.1:6798-10393 GCA_964567215.1 uncultured Atribacterota bacterium
TGTAAACCGGCATTTTGAGAAAGAGTCACTGCCTCATCAAGGGTAAGGTCTCCACCGGAAAGTGCTGCCTGTATTAAGCTTTGAATAACTTCAGCATTAGCCTGGACTATTACATTTTTTGCCTTGTCTTGTGCTACAATGCTTCCTGTCTTTTCTTGCCGGTTGCCACTATAAAATCTTAACCCAACTAAAGCCGATAGCCCGATAATAGCAGCAACTATCAATAAAATAATAAAAGCAAAACCCTTTTCATATTTCATTAGTCACTCCTTTAGGTAAAGGAAATTTTTTAAGTAATCAAAATAATAAAATCTATTCTTTTATCTTTTTAAAAACGATATCTATAGATATTGCCTAAAATTCTGTTATTAGAGTAGGATAATTGATAGTCATTTCGAGTTTCTTCTATATTAATACTACGATGAATTTTTTTTAAATCCTTCCTTTGGGATATAATTACTTAAGGAGAGTTGGGGATTAGAGTATATAACCCTTATGAAAAACTAGAAAAAGTTACCGAATTATTAAACTGGTACAACAGTTCTCTGCATTATTTTTTTATGTTATTAGTTGAAGGGACTTTCCATTAATGTAATTTCTTTATTTGCTGGATTAAGAGTAACCATACAACCTAAAGGTAAAATTAATTTTGGATCAGTATGACCAAAGTCCACATCAACAATAACAGGAATGTCATTCACGTTAAATTCATTTCTTATTACACTTAAGATAATCTTGTTAAGTTCCTCTTTTTCTTTGACCGAATAATCTTTTGGTCTTCCAAAAATTACACCTTTTACTTTATCGAGTATTCCTTGAATACCATAATTTCTTAACATATATCCTACCCGATCAGGTAAAGGCTTTTGTTCAGACGTTTCAAAAAATAAAATCTTATCATACCAGAAAGATTTATCCGGCCAATAGTCGGTTGACTTGATGCATTCTAAAACAGTGATGCAACCACCCCAAAGACGACCTTGCGTCATTTCCTTTCCCTGCAAGAAAGTCCAACCATTTTCATTCTTAAAAAATTCTGTACATTCTCCTAAAGTATCCTTATTGCTCCATTTTTTATAGCCATTAGTCCACTTTGTATAAGGAGCATAATTATAAGGAAAATGATTGGCAAATAAAATCCCTTTAATATGTTCTATGCACTGAGAAGGAAGATGTTTAAGCTGAGCAAATCCGGCCATTACCGAAGGACCATAAAATGTTATCATTCCCAGATAATTTAGATAAGATAAGAAGGTAGTAGCATCTGAAAAACCCATAATAAGTTTTGGATTTTTCTTGATGATATCAATGTCCAGATATTTTAGAATCCGTACAGATTCATAACCTCCTATTGAAGTTATAATTCCATCAATGCTATCATCTGCAAAAGCGTGATTTATATCGTCTGCACGTAATTTTGGATTTTTATAAAGTGTATCCGGGGACATCCTTGCAGTGGGCATTTCAACTATTTTAAAACCAAATATTTCTTTCAAGTTTTTTAATCCTAATTCATATATACCGGGGAATAAAAATGGAAGTCCATTCGAAGGCGAAATAAGTGCAATGCGGGATCCCCTTTGTATCTTTTTTACTTTTATCAAAACATATCCCTCCTATCTCTTTTTTTGTGGAAGACTCCTATTATTTTATTCCTATTAATTATATTTCTCAAGTTCTTTTATATGATTTTTGGCTTTTTCCAATATGCTTGATTCAGAATAATAAGTGCCTATAATTTTAAGGAAAGTGGTATTTTTTTTCATGCTTTCGATAGCCTCTTTGGCTTCTTTTTCTTCCAAGCCCTTTTCAAAATCCAGATAAAAAACATATTCCCATAATTCCCTTTTACTGGGACGTGATTCCAGTCGACTTAAATTGATATCCCTTATCGCCAGCTCTTTCAAACACTTATAAATAGCACCGGGGACACTGATAACTGCAAAAATAATGGAAGTTTTATTATTTCTACTTTCTTTTGATAAATTGGGTGATACTATGAAAAATCGGGTATGGTTAGATTGATTATCTTGAATTCCGGATTTTAATATTTTCATATGATATAAATCTGCTGCATATTGACTGGCAATAGCGGCGGTTTTTTCATCATCTGATTCTTTGATCATTTTGACGCTGCCGGCAGTGTCATAAACGGGAATTATTTGACAGGATGGCAAATTTCCAGAAAAATATCCTTCGCACTGAGCCAGTGCCTGGGGATGAGAATATATCTTTTTAATATCTTTAAAATCTGTTCCTTTTTTTACAATCAAACAATGTTCAACTTTTAATATCACTTCCCCTACCGCAAATAATGATTCATTTAAAAGAAGGTCATGCACTTTATTTATACTGCCTGTTTGAGAATTCTCTACAGGCAAAATGCCATAATCCGCTTCGTGATTAGAAACCAATTGACATACCTGCTCAAAACTTCTACAAGTCAACAAGTCTATAGAATTACCAAAAAACCGAACAGCCGCCATTTCGCTAAAAGCGCCTCTTTCTCCTTGGAATGCCACTCTCTTGTTTCTATTAGGTCCTTGATATTTTACCTCCATTCTTTTATCCCCTTTATTCTCTTTTCTTTTAATAGGTTCTTTTATTAGAAAATGAGTCTTATTATTATAATTTTTCAAATTATTTGCCTGTATAAAATCTTTTTTTAGGTTACCTGAATCATTTCTTAATTTTTCTTCCAATTTATCAAGATTTTTTTTGAATTTATCAATCATTTCTATCACAATTTCACTATTTGTTCCATATATATCTTTCCATATTTCAAAAGAGCTTGATGCAATTCTAGTCATATCCTTAAATGCTGAACCGGAGGCTTTAAAATAATTTTCATTATTCTCTTTTTCAGCCAGGGAGCCCGAAAGATTAGTTAATGATATAGCGAGAAGCTGTGGCAGATGACTGACAGCAGCAACAATTTTATCATGTTCTTTAGCAGTCATTTTTAATGCGTAAGCACCAATTATGTTCACTATCCCACACATCTTTTCCAATGCTTTTTGATTCGATTTATTTTGAGGGATTAAAATATAAGGCTTATTTTTAAAAAGTTGAATGTTTGCCGCATCTATACCGAATCTCTCAGAGCCGGCCATAGGGTGTCCGCCGACAAAATCAATGCAAAAAGGTAAAATTCGATTGGCCTCCTCTATGATTCTTACTTTTGTACTCCCGGTATCTGTAACCAAACATCCCTCCTTGAGATGAGGTGCTATTTTACTCAAAAGTTTCAATATAGTTCCTATCGGTGTAGCGATAATAATTAAATCAGCATTTTGAATACCATTCAACAGATTATCAGTGCCTTGATCAATGGCACCTAAAGCAATTGCTTTTTCAATGGTCTTTAATTTATCGACTCCGACAATCCGAACATTCATGCTCCCTGCTTTTATTGCCATACCCAGAGACCCGCCAATCAATCCCACACCGATAATGGTAATTTTTTTAAATCCACCCCCCTCACTCATTTTACTCTCCTCTTTTCATTATCTTTTTGTCTTTTCTTTCTTTTTGAGGATTCATATATCCATTATTCCTTTTCAATCATCGTTTGCAATCCGTAAAGTGCTAAAAT
>CAZMLS010000044.1:10493-12927 GCA_964567215.1 uncultured Atribacterota bacterium
ATGATTCCAATTTTTAACATTACAACCACTCCTTTTTAAATTCTTCTAAGGCATTAATAACTTCTTTTTTATTTATACCTTCAATTATATTTACTTTTCCAATTTTCTCGGGTAATATAAAACATATTCTGCCGTGATTATTTTTTTTATCAAAAGCAATGGTATTCCAAATATCCTCATTATTTATATTTTTTAATGCAACATTAAAAGAAATATTCAGCTTCTTAATAATTTTTTTAATCTTTTTTTCTAAATCGACACTACATATTCCCCGATAACGGGAGATTTTGGTTTCTATGAGTATTCCCAAAGCAACCGCTTCCCCATGGAATAATTTTTGATATCCGACCGTTACTTCCAGGGCATGACCGATACTGTGGCCTAAATTTAAATGTTTTCTTTGATTTTTTTCCCGGGGATCTTTTAAGACTATCTGTACTTTTAATTTTACGGCATGTCTAATGATTGACTGTAAAATTGCTATATCTTTATCCAATGCTCGAGAAATAACCGTATCAAGTGTTGCAAAAAAAGAAGGAGAATCAATAATGGAAATCTTTATTATTTCAACCAATCCGTTTCTTAAATGTTCTAAAGGCAATGTGTTAAGAACCAAAGGATCTGTTAAAATTGCCCGGGGATGATAAAAGCTGCCTATAATATTTTTTGCCTTCGGGTGATCGACTGCCACTTTCCCTCCTATACTGCTATCAACCTGAGACAAAAGAGTTGTCGGAATATGGATTAAAGGTACTCCTCTCATATAAGTTGAGGCAATAAAACCGGTTAAATCACCGATAACCCCTCCACCAAAAGATATGAGGGTTGTTGACCTATTCGCTTTTTCCTTTAATAATGTATCGTAAATATCAGATGCCGTGGACAAAGATTTATATTTTTCTCCATCAGGAATTTCAATAAATTTTGAGTGAATCCCGTATCGGGAAAATCCTGAAATTAATTTTTCTCCATGCAAATGTTTTACCAGTGGATTGGTTATCACAAATACTTCTTTACTTTCATTTAATGATGTTAAATATCTGCCGATATCATCAATCAAACCTTCCTTTATAATTATTTTTGATTCTTTTTCTTCGACAAAGTTCATTAAGATATTTTCCATGAATAATCCTTTTTTTCTAAAATGTTTAATATTTCATCCACTACTTCTTCTACGGTTAATTTTGAAGTGTCGAACTGCCAGGTAAATTGATTATAAAGCTCTTTTCTTTTTTCTAAAAAAAATTTTATCTCTTCTAATTTATTCCCCTTATTTA
The DNA here is from genome assembly GCA_964567215.1 of uncultured Atribacterota bacterium. Taxonomy (GTDB): domain Bacteria; phylum Atribacterota; class Phoenicimicrobiia; order Phoenicimicrobiales; family Phoenicimicrobiaceae; genus JAYEGH01. The sequence continues at coordinate 11,771 of CAZMLS010000044.1, forward strand.
AAAGCGGGCGTTTATTGTCTTTTTTTATCCGTTGATAGATAACCATCGGATTTGCGCGAAGACAAATAATCGTCCCTCCCTGATTTGCTAATTGAACATTTTCTTCTGAAAGCAATGTTCCTCCTCCGGTCGCAATCACCAAATCATTCCTTTGTACTATTTCTTTCAATAGATTTGTTTCTAATTTTCTAAAATGGCTTTCTCCCCATTCATTAAAAATGTCGGCAATTTTTTTACCCTGCCGATCTTTAATTGCCGTATCAACATCAATAAATATTTTACCCATTTTTTGTGCCAAAGTTTTACCTACAACACTTTTTCCGGTACCCATAAAACCGGTGATATAAAGATTATGTTTTTTCATTTTTCCAAACCTCTCTGATAGTATTTAAAATTATTTTCTGTTTCCTGTAAAGAATCCCCTCCAAACTTTTCTAAAAATGCTGCCGCTATTTCCCAATTTATCATTGCTTCACCTACTACAGAAGCAGCAGGGACAACACAAATATCAGAACGTTGATACATGGCTTTTGTTTTTTTTCTGGTTTTTATATCCACCGAAGCAAGAGGGTTAAGCAAAGTAGGAATAGGCTTAAAGTACGCCCTTAAAAAAATCTCTTCCCCATTGCTGATTCCACCTTCCAAGCCACCTGCATTATTTTTATTCCGATAGTATTTAAAAGGTATTTTCTGTTTTTTTTCAGAAAGAAATATTTCATCATGAACTTTTGAACCTCTTTGTTTTGAAATTTCAATGCCATTTCCTATTTCAACTGCCTTGACTCCCGGGATGCTCATCAAGACGGAAGCCAACCTGCCGTCAAGACGCCGATCCCAATGGACATAACTCCCCAAGCCAACCGGAACGCCTTTAACTGCTACCTCAAACACCCCTCCCAAAGTATCTCCATTTTTCCCGGCTTCATCAATTTCTCTGCACATTTTTTTCGAAACCGATTTATTCATACAAAATACATTAGACTGCTGAATTCTGTTTTTAAATTCTTCATTAAAAATAGGTTGATCCTTAACATCTATGCTTCCAATTCTTGTAACGTGGTTATAACTATTGATGTTAAAATATTCCAGAAACTGCAGGGCGATAGAGCCAATCGCTACCTTCATTGCTGTTTGTCGGGCACTGGCTCTTTCTAATA
>CAZMLS010000045.1:0-12669 GCA_964567215.1 uncultured Atribacterota bacterium
ATTTTTGTGGTTTCAAAACTTATTTTTGCAATTTTAATTTAACTAATTGCCTTTTTCTTTATTTAAAATTATAAACACTTTATTTTTCTCAGTTTAAATATTAAAAATACCTCTTTCCCTATTCCCAAACTCATTCTTTTAAAAATGTGATAAGGTAATTCAGCTAATAAATCATTCCCTTCGGCTTTTACTTTTAATCGAATGACTTCATCACTAACATTAATATCTGTCACAATACCCTTAAATCGATTGACATCCGGGCCGGGAGGTTTTAATTCAGCAATGTAAATATCCCGGGGCAACATTGCAATTTTTCTTATTCTGTTTCCTTCATCGGGAACAATAATAGAAAGACCTCCACAATCAACCTCTGCAATTCCCTTTCCTAAAATTCTGAAACTATTACAATCAAGAATATTCGGTGCCCCAATAAATTCAGATACTTTTTCATTTTCAGGAAAGAAAAATATTTCCTCAACCTTGCCTACCTGTTCGATTGCTCCTTTTTCAATAATTGCTATTCTATCTGCCATTTCTTCTGCTTCTGTAAGGTTATGAGTCACATATATAGTAGTAATCCCTAATATTCTTTGTAATTGTTTTAATTCTCTTCGTAAATATTTTGAAGACTGCAAGTCCAGACTACTCAAAGGTTCGTCTAAAAGCAAAACTTCGGGGGTAAGAGCTAAAGCTCGAGCCAGGGCTACACGCTGTTTCTCTCCACCACTTAACTCTTTGGGATAACGATGAGTTAAATTTTCTATTCTCAACATCCGTAATAATTCTTCAACTCTATATTTTATTTCATTCGGTTTTTTTCTTTCAATTTTTAAGCCATAGGCTATATTAGAAAAAACATCAAGATGGGGGAATAAATATAAATCCTGAAATAGATAACCTATTTTTCTTTTGCTGGCTGGCAATTTATCGATACACTTGTTCTCAAAAAATACTGATCCCTTATAATCAATCAATCCTGCAATCACATTTAATAAAGTGCTTTTTCCTGCACCATTAGGACCTAATAAAACTAAAAATTCTTTATTAAATATTTCCAAATTAATATTTTTACAAACATATTTTGATATGTTATTAAGTTTTATAGCTGGCATATTTTAACTCCATCGAGCGGTAAATCTGGTTTCCAAAAAAAGAAAAAATCTCTCAAAGATAAAACACATTGCTGCCAATACTATCAGACAGACAATGATAATATCTATTCGCATCAAGCTCTCTGCCTTCATCATCAATGCCCCTATGCCGGTTGGAATAGCAACCATTTCCGCAGCTATAATTACCCGCCAGGCCATTCCGGATTCCAATTTTAAACCGGTAAAAATATTCGGTAATGCTAAAGGAATAACTATCGAAGTTAAAATTTCCCTATCAGATGCTCCTAAACTTTTAGCTACCCGTATATAATTTTTATCTACCATTTTAATTCCAGTGGAAGTATTATAAAGGATGGGAAAGAAAGAACAGATAAATATGATAGCAATCGGTAATATTTCGCCAATTCCCAGCCATAGCATTAAGAGCGGTAACCAACCTAAAGCAGGTATGGGATAAATCAGGCTAATTATCGGGTTTAGTGCTTTGTCAATCAGACTTTTCCATCCCATTAAAATTCCTATAAGTAATCCGGCGATAGAACCAAAAGAAAAACCAATTAAAACACGTAAAAAACTGCTTAAAAAATTCTTCCCCAGCACACCATTAGCTGTAAGATAATAGAATTCAGCAACCACCATGGAGAAGGGAGGGAAGAAAAAGTGCCCGGAGATTAAATTTACTCGCGCAATTAATTCCCATAACATTAAAAATATGATTACCGGAATAATTCCCCATCCCGGTATTAACTTTCGAAATATTTTCATTCTTCTAAAAACCTCAAATCTAAAATATCTCCCGCTTTAAAAGTTTTTTTAATATAACCCAGTTGTGCCATATAATCTATTGTTTCTTGAACTATTTCTGGATTAATATTAGCAGTATAATTTAATTTTTTCATAGACCTGAATAAAACATCGGGACTTATCTCTATTCTGTTAGTAATATCCGATAATTGGTCTGGAAAAAGATTCCCTCCGGCTTTCTGTAATTGCCGAGCAACAACTTCTGCTGCTGCATACATATTTTGGTTAATCCAATCTGTTGCTTTATCGGATACTATTACTAATTTTTTAACTATTTCAGGATGATCCCTTATTAATTCTTTTTTAACTACAATAACGCTCCCCTGCATTGCAGGCCACACATCCTGACTCATAAGCAACATCTTAAAACCATAATTTTCAGCTATAGTAGCCCATTGTTCGGGGAGAAAGGCAGCATCTAATTTTCCCATTTGAATGGCCAAAATTTGCTTTGGGGGATTCATCCGCTGAATATTGTTCAATACCTTCTCTTCATCTAAATCATATTTATCTATTGCTTTATGAAAAAGTACATCTACCGTGCCTCCTTCCCTAACGCACCCAATTCGGATATCTTTTCTTTCTAAATCTTGGAGGGTTCTCACTTTATCAGCATCCACTACTAAACCATATCCATATTTATGCGTACCAGCTACAATCTTTATCGGAACTTTAGCATTGGCATAGACATTAATTGCCGGAACCAGACACATATATGCTACCTGAATATCCCCCCGGGCCAAGGCAGAAGCCAAAGCCATTCCCGTTACATAACTTTCATAAGATGTTAATTTTAAACCTTCTTCTTCAAACCATCCTTTTTCATGGCTGATATATGCAGAAGCAGCGTGATCCATAAACTCTACTGCCATACCGATGGGTATTTCTTCCTCCGAAAAACACTCCCCAAAAAAAGTAAAAAATAAAATCCCTAACAATATGAATACGATAAATAATTTTTTCATATTTCCTCCTTTTTAGTGGTAGGGGTCAGGTCTCAACATTTGACATAACATTTTTTGCTATCTTATTTGGGAGTGAGTTATGTCAAATGTTGAGACCTGACCCCTCTTTTTAGTAATTACCCTTTTGAATGGTAAGTAATTTTACTCCCCGGCCATGAACCTGTTTAAAAACGACTCCTTCTGATACCATACGAAGCACCAATTCTGGATCAATAACTCTGGTTCCGGAGATTAAATCCACTCCATAATCAAACCACACAGGAGAAAGTGGTGCTGTCGGACCCAAAACCATCACCAGACTTTTCTTTGGGCATAAAGAAAGTAACTCTCCCATAGTGCCATTTATTAAAGCAGTTCCTGTAATCGCAATGACATCCGCCTGAGGAATGACTCGTTTTGCTTCACTGGCCGGAATATCACCACTTTGAGGCTTTCTTTCCACCACCCAAAGTTGCTTGGCAAATCGACGCAATTTGGTAACAAAAGGAAAATGTCCTACGATGACGACTTTCTTATCTTTCCCTTTTTCGAAAAGTACTTCTGAAGCATTAATATCCTGGCATTTATTTAAATCAACTTCTATAGCAGAATTAATGGCAGCCATACCGACAGAGGCTTTTAATAAACAATCAGAATTTGCATAGTGGCAAATTTCCCCTATTGATTTCTCAGTTAAATTCCCTGCTTCCTTAATTGGAGGAGGCATGGCAGGTTCATGAGTAAAAGTGGTAGAAGCCAATCCGCCATATTTACTCCATACTCCGGTCCAAAAAGGTCCTATTCTCACTTCTTTTACTAAAGCATTCTGAGTACTTTCCTCAATCGTCGAAATAATATCATTAATAAGCTTCATATATATCATTTTCCTCCTTTATTTTCTTTATTTTGGGATTATAGGGTCCTATATACTCGATACTCAATACTATATACTGATTTATTCTGTCTTTAGTGACTGCAAAAACAAAATTGTTCATATCCCATAAGGTAAGCAATCCCGCTAATTGTCACACCATAAAATATTATCGGTTTTTCGTTCAGAAGTGTTGGAAGGGTATTATTTGCAGCAGTCGTACCGGTTGCTAAAATGATATCTGCCCAACCTAAAACTTCATTTGTTTTGGAAACATTTTCTATTAATACACCTGCTTTTCTTTTTCCAATATTATCTGTGTCCAGGTCAATCACTCTCATCTCAAAATCCTGGCTTAAAGTTGAAATCATGGCAGGTTGAAATCCAATAAAAGCAATACGGGGTTGATCAAAACGTCTTTTTATATATTCTTTAAGGTGAGCCGCACATATTCCCGGTTCTTTGTCCCGGCAATGCACTGTGTTGGAAATAAGATCTAAGGACCGTAAAACTGCATTTATACTTGCTGTAAAAATTGCTCTTTGAAAATTATTAATAAGTGGTAGTTCAAATATATCCCTCAAGGTACCACTATAATTCCCCGGCATATCTGTAAAGGCCTGCCCTTTATTTCCCCTGAAATCTGCCTGTATCATGACTTCCTTTCCTTTTAACAGCGGAAAATCATCTCTTTCCGGATTTCCGATTGCTTCTTGAGGAGTAAGAGAGCGAACATTTACAACATTAATTCGAGAAGACCAGATATCCTCGTTATTGATTAATTGGCAAAATTTATCTTTTATTTCTGCATAGAATTTCATTCTTTTATTCCTTTCCTTGTGTATGGGGTCTGTATATGGGGTCAGGTCTCAACATTTGACATAATATTTTTTGTTATTTTATTTAGAAGTAAGTTATGTCAAATGTTGAAACCTGACCCCTCTTTTTTGTCAAATATTGAGACCCCTTTTTTTACTTTATCGACCAAAATAGCAATAGGGGTAATGACACACTGCACAGGTAGAACAAAATCCCCCTTCTCCCAACATGACAAAATCTTTTTTTGTTAAAATATCTCCGGCGAATATTCGAGGTATAATGATATCTAAAATTGTATTTTTATAATACAAAGAAGCTCCGGGTATGCCTATTAGTGTTTTATTTCCCAGATAAGCCAACATGAACATATTTCCCGGCTGTACGGAAACACCATAAGTGATAACCTTTGCACCGCTTTCTCTAATTGCACCGGGAGTTAGATCATCCGGATCTACGGACATGCCTCCGCTTAAAGCAATAAGATCTACCTCTTGTTGGCTAAAATAACTAATAGCCTTTTTGATCTCTTCTATATTATCCGGACAATAAATCTGCCCTTTAATCTCTGCTCCAAAATAAGAAAATTTATCTCTTAATAATGGACCAAATACATCTTTAATTAATCCTTTATGTATTTCATTCCCGGTAGTGATAATCCCTACCTTTAATTTTTTATATTTTTTTACCGCAAACACTTTCCCTTTTTTTTGACATAGCTCCTCAATATTTATTATTTTTTCCTCTTGAATCACCAAAGGAACAATCCGCACTCCTGATAATCCTTGCCCTTTTTCTACTTTAAAATTATTAGGAAGACAAGGAATGGTAATATTTTCCATAGAATTTATCTCATATAAAAGTTCACTTTTTACTTTAAACAATCCCCGGGTTAAAGATTTTAAAGTAATTTTTCCCTCAATGGCTTCAGTTAATTCTATATTCTCTCCGGCTACTGCTTCAGACATTCTTAAAGAAGCTTCATTTTCATGAATTTCCCCTTCTTCCGGCTGCCAGATATATAGAAATTCTTTTCCTATTTTTTTCAATTTTTCTATATCCTCTTTCTGAACTATATGACCTTTTCGAAAAGCCGGACCTTTAAATTTACCGGGAATAATCTGGGTAATATCATGACATAATTTCATCCCTACCGCTTTTTCTACCGGTATCTTTTTCATTTAATATCTCCTTTCTCTAAGCTGATTTAGAAATTTATTTCAGTTGCGTTAAATAGTTAATGAATAAAAAATAGCAGCTAAACTAGTTTTTCTAAATATGATCAATAAAACAAATAAGGTTATACTTATATACATATAACGAAAAGAAAAAAATTATTTTTCCTTGAATGTTTGTTGATAAATTAAGTCTATATTTTTCGCTGCCTGTCGATGAAAAATTTTATATTTCTCCATTAAATCAATAGCTTCATCAGTCAGATAAGAACCTCCCCCTTTTTCTCCACCAATTTTTCTTTTTAATAAATTAAACCCCAGTCTTTTTTCCAATCCTTTAATTAAATTCCAAGCCTGGGAATAAGACATATTAATCTCCAAAGCAGCTTGCCGCAAAGAACCGGTTCTTTCTACCCGGGTAAGAATATCAGACGGGCCATCACCGAAAACTTTGCCCTCTTTATTTTCCATCCATATTTTATATCTTAATTTCAATGTCACCACATCCCATAATTTAATTTTAACATATCATACTGAATCTCTTCTCCTTATGTTACGGACAGTCACAAGATCTGCAACTGGATATTAGAGCACACCCATTACATATTGCTTATTGGTGTATTTTTTTTCTTCTAACTTGAATAATCTCCGCAATAATACTTACTGCAATTTCTTCAGGAGTCTGAGCCCCGATATCTATACCAATGGGAGTGTATATTTTTTTAATCTTTTCTTCTGTTATTCCTTTCTCCCTTAAATGTTGGAAAATAACTTCATTTTTTGTTCTACTTCCTATCATTCCAATATATCCGGCATTTTGATTAATCACAGAAGTTAATGCCTCTTCATCCTGCAAGTGTCCTTTTGTTACGATAACCACATATGTGGAAGGAGTAATTTTAACTTGATTTAAAACTATACCTGCTTTTTCAGTTATAATCTGCTCAGCTTCCGGAAATCTTTCGCGATTGGCAAAATCTACCCGTTCATCTACAATCGATACTTTAAATCCTATTATTTTTGCTAATTTTGATAAAGAAACAGCAATATGCCCGGCACCAAAAATGATAATTTTTTCTTTTGGTTTAAGAATATCGATAAATATTTTTAACTCACCGCCACAAATAGCCCCATTATCCAATCCGGTTTCTTCTCTAGTTAGATTGTAGTGAAGTGATTGCTTCTTTCCACTTTTTATGGCCTTTTTTGCCGCTTCAATGACTTTTGCTTCTACGATTCCTCCGCCAATGGTTCCCGATATAAGACCATCTTTTCCTACTGCCATCTTTGCACCTTTTTCTCCCGGAGTGGAACCTTCAGCTTCAACGATTGTAACCAATGCGATTACTTCCCCTTTATCAACTCTCTTTATCGCCTCTTTTAAAACCTCTAACATCCCTTTCCCCTCCTTTTGTAAAATTCCATTTCAGCATCGTTATACTTATATAAATATAACGACATGTAAAAAAAATACCTTTCTTTAAAATTGTAAATGCTACGCTAAAATTTTAGTATGAAATTCTTTTTTAAAGTATACAATATTAGTTTGGAATTATTCAAGGCAAAATTAGACCGATTAACTATCACAATTATTTTTCCTGACTACTTTTTATTCAAATATGTACAGATTACTTCTAATACGCCTCCTCCTATGGAGCGCGCTTTATCGGATACCGTAAAACAGTGATCCTTTATTCCTCTAGGGTCAATATCTCCTACCTTCATTCCCCTGGTTACCTGAGTCCGGGTGTAAATTAACCCCCGTAACACTCCGGATATTTCTGCTTTTAATGGAACTCCTGCTACCTCTGCAACGACTTCATCTAATTTTACTAAATCTCCTATCTTATGTAATGGCATGATTTCTCCATCAGCCGGAGATTTTAATAGACGTCTTATAGATTCTCCTTTTATTTCTCCGGGAATACCGGTATCCGATTCTGCCTTTCCCTGATAAATTACTCTTCCCAGATAATGTCCCCTCTTCGTCTCTACTACCGCATCAACCTCTTTACCTGCCGTAAATCCGGGACCCAGTCCAATCACTAAAGGCGCCTGCCCTTTCCCGGTCCCTAAATTACGTTTTGCTAAAATAGCATCAACTAAAACCGATGGTTTAAATTTTTCAATGGTCACTCCTTCCGGATCTATTAAAACGGCAATTTTCCTTTGATTAATTATATTTTCTGCTTTTTCTTTAGAAGGAACCAAAACCGCCTCAATACCTTCAAGAATAATCCTGTTTTCATAAACAGTTCTGGCAAAAGAAACAGGCAGACGGATAGCAGTCGGATGTTTTATCTCTAAAATTACAATTTTAAATCCGGCGTGAAAAAGTCTTACTGCTACTCCGCTAGCCAAATCCCCTCCACCGCGAATAACTACTAACATATTATTCATCATATTTCAATCCTCTTGTTTCAAAAGAATAAAACGTTTTTTAGCTTTCAGATAATCTTCTTCTTCGTCAATATCCAGGATGATGGCTTCATCTAATACTTTAACTTTTTTTACCCTTTCCGGATGTGCTTTGATTAATACCCTTCCTCCTACATCTCCGGTTATAGTCATCAATTCTTCCTTCCAGGAAATATCAAAAAGGACAGGATTCCCCCGCCTTCCCTTATAATAAGGGACAACAATTTCACTCTTCCCGGGAGAAAAAGATATTACCAGTTGATTAATAATAGAAGAGGTAATAAAAGGCTGGTCACCTAAAATAAGAAAAAATCCTTCTACATCCTGAAGATCTATTTTTTTTAACGCCTCCTGAATTGAAGTACTCATTCCCTTGTGAAAATCAGGGTTAATAACAATTTCCGCTTCCCATTTTTTACCTATTTCAAGCATATCTTTATCATTCGGGCGAATCACCAGGATTATTTTATTCAAAAAAGATTGTCCGGCTGCCTGCAAAACCCATTCTACCACTTTTTTATTACCCAAAGGAAGATTCAATTTTGATTTACCGATTCTTTTTCCTTCTCCGGCTCCTAAAATAATTCCTGCAATCATTTTTATCTGCTCCCTTTGATTACTTCAATAACCGGTTGAACTTTTTGATAACTACTTCCAATAATTATATCATTGATTTTTCCACAATTATATTGTAGTACTTGAACTGCAAGTTTTTTCGCTAACTTTTTTCTTAACTCATCATCTACTTTATTGATGAAGAGATGACATTTGGAATGAAGAGGAGCACTTTTAAATAAGCCCTGAGGATGGCAAATTAATGCAGCCATAGCACCCAAACTAATTTTTTCTTTAATTTTCATACCAGTCAATTGACTGAAAAGATGGGGACGAAAAACATTTTTTTCCTCTAAAGGCAAACCCAAAGCATCTATCCCTATTACACCAATTAAATCAGTGGTTGATTTACAAATAACCGGCTCATGAGAAGCGGGAGCTTTTAATGGTCTTCCGCGAGCACCGTCTGCTTCCACCAAAAAATAATCTGCTAATCCCAAATTCCACCATTGGCTTAAATAATCAGGGGAAGGACCGGCAACTTTTTCTTCTTCTTTTTCTTTTAAACGATGATGAATAAGTACTATTTTTCTGTTTTCATTTTGATGAAAGAATTTTTTAATATCATCTTCCATAATTTTTTCATCATCGGTTTCGATTAAATTTTTTGTCGTTATAAAAGGGTTTAACTGTCGTGTAAACATGTGGGCAGTAGTAGTCAAAATAATTTTCTTTTTCTTTTTACTTAATTCATAAGCAAGGAGGAAAAAGATAGTACTCTTTCCTCCTGCCCCTACTAAAGATATAAAAGCGCTTTTTTTAAAATTTAAAGCTTTGCTGATTAACATTCAATCAATCCTTGTCCGCAATATTTGTTTTAATTCTTCAACTCTTTTATTTCTTAAAATATTCTTTTTTTAAACCTCTGATGATTCGCTCTGCCGTAGCAGGTAATCGCCTGATTCTCACTCCTGTAGCATCGAAAATAGCGTTTAAAATTGCCGGTACAATATTATTATAAGAAGGTTCTCCTATTCCTTTAGATCCATAAGGTCCCAAACCACCGCCTGATTCAATCAGAATGGTTTTAACATCCGGAGAATCAACGGAAGTAGGAATAATATATTCGGTAAAAGAAGGAGTTTGGGGAATTCCCTCTTTTAGATCATAATCTTCAGATAAAGCATAGCCCATTCCCTGAATAGAACCGCCTTCCATTTGTCCTTCCACACAGGCCGGATTCAGTGCTTTCCCTACATCATAGCAACTTACAATTTTTAAAACTTTTACCTGTCCTGTTTCTATATCCACTTCTACTTCTGCGGCTTGGGCCCCAAAGGCAAAATCAGGAAAAGTCATGCCTTTTATATTGGATAAATCAGGAATACCGGTAAAGGGTGCATTAAATTGGGCTTCAGAATAGAGTTCTATTCCTGCAGCATTGCAGGCTTGTATTGCTTCCGTCAAAGGTAAATATTCTGATTCATCAAATTTTACTATTACTTTTTCGGAAACAATATCCAGTTGATTTGGATTCACATTTAAGACCTCGGCTGCTTTATTTAAAATGTTATTTCTTACAATTTTTGCTGCCTTAAGAGCTGCATTACCTGACATATAGGTTTGTCTGGTAGCGGTTGTAGTTCCTGCCAAAGGTGTCAACATGGAATCGGTATAATATATTTTTACCTTATCCATGGGAACTCCCAATTCATTGGCGGCAATTTGAGATAAGAGAGAAATCTGTCCTCCACCCAAATCAGGGATACCGCTTCTTACAATCAAACTACCGTCGGTTTCTAATTTCACATAACAGCGGGAAGAATCACGAAGAAATGTCATTCTTCCATAACTCATCAAACCCATGGCTATTCCCCGACCAATTTTTGTATTTTTCTCTTTAGAAATAGAGGGTTCTCCCAAACCTGCCCAGGCTTTTTCTGCAGCTTCCGGTAAAGCAATATAAGTTTTAATAACTTGCTCGGTAGTAGAAAGGGTGTCTCCGGTATGCATACAATTTATTTTTCTAATTTCCAAAGGATCCATATTTAATTTTATCGCTAATTCGTCTATCATGCTTTCATAACCGATATTAGCCTGATTAGATCCAAAACCTCTAAAAGCACTGGCAAAAATATTATTTGTTAGAACCATTTGGGTTTTTATTTTTACATTAGGAATTTTATAGGGACCGGTGGCGCTAACTGTAGCATATAAACCGACCCAAGGAGTCAAGTAAGTATAAGCTCCGGCATTTCCAATATAATGTGCTTCTAAAGCTACAATTTTTCCGTTCTTCTTTGCCCCAATTTTATACTTTTCAATAAAGGCATGTTTCTTGGAATGTGCCATCAGGGACTCTTCCCGGGTATAAACTAATCTTACCGGTTTTTTAGTCTTTAAAGTAAGTAGTGCTATAAAGGATTCTACGGTGATATCTTCTTTTCCTCCAAATCCTCCTCCTATCATTGTCCCAATATAGCGAACTTTATTATGGGGAATATCTAGCACTTCTGCTACATCTCTAAAATGTTCAATAACCTGGGTACTTACCCTGATATTAATAGTACCATAGTCATCCAACCACGAGATTCCGGCTTCCGGTTCCAGGTAAGCATGATCAATAAAAGGAATTTCAAATCTATCTTCTACAATCACTTCGGATTCAACAAAACCTTTTTCTATATCTCCAGTAATACAGCCAAATTCATTGACTATATTACTATCTTTTTCTCCGACCAGATATGCATCCGATTTCATGGCTTCTTCGGGATTAAAAACTCCGGGAAGTAGTTCATATTTGATTTCAATTAAATCACAAGCTTTTTCTGCTATCGCTTCGGTTTCCGCAGCTACCAGGGCAATCGGTTCCCCGGTAAATCTAATCTTCTTGCCTTCTTCCGCCAAAACTCTATATAAGCCTTCAAATCCTCCCCGAACATCTGTAGATTGACCAAATTTAGTTACTGTTTCATTACGGGGAACATCATGGGCTGTTAAAACTGCTTTTACTCCTTTTAATGACTTAGCCTTACTGATGTCAACTGAAATAAGTTTAGCAGCAGGATACTTACTACGGCAAACCTTGGCATATAACATTCCTGGTAGGGAAAAATCATCCGCATATTTTAGCTCTCCCCTTACCTTAGCCCAGGCATCTTGTCGGGGGATCGCTTTACCTATAACTTTAAATTCAGACATTTATATCACCTTCCACTCCATGATTCTCTGTTGCAACATCATAAATCGCCTCTACAATCTTTTTATATCCGGTACATCTGCATAAAATACCGGAAATGGCTTTTCTGATTTCATTTTTGTCAGGTACAGGATTTCTATCTAAATAACCCTTAGCTGCCATCAGCATACCGGTTGTGCAAAATCCACATTGTATTGCTCCGTGTTTCACAAAGCTTTCCTGTAATTTTCGACCTATTTCTGTTTTCTCCAAACTCTTTGCGGTTAGTATTTCCTTGCCATTGGCTTGCATGGCTAAAGTAATGCATGATTTAACCGTTTTTCCATTCATGAGAATGGTACAGATACCGCAATCTCCCTTTTCACAGCCGCACTTTACATCTGTAAATCCTTTGGAACGTAAAAATTTTAATAAAGACTGTTCAGGCTGGACTGCTGAACATATTTTTTCTCCATTTACAGTAAGTTCTATTTGATATTCTTCCATTTAAAAACCTCCTTCTTTATTAATAATGAATAACAAGTAATGAGTAATATGTATATATAATTACTAAATTGAGATTGCCACGCTCCCTACGGTCGCTCACAATGACATTTGTAATTGGTTAATTCTTATCTTACATTTTTTGTATTTCTTTTATTAATTATATTAATTGTATTAATCGGTCAATTAAATCTTGTATTTTATTTCTTTTTCCCGGACTCGATACTGTTTTGGCATCTTGAATTTTCTTTACTAAATACTAACGACCAACGACTAAATACTATTTTAATTG
>CAZMLS010000046.1:0-9874 GCA_964567215.1 uncultured Atribacterota bacterium
TTGTTTCATCGGTGCATTGGAGAATGGGTCAATTGGTGAATTAATTTATTGGAGGGTCGACTATTGAATAGATTAAAAGATACTATTAAAATAATTTCTTTTGATGCGGATGGAACTTTAGTGGATCCGGAATATAATGATTTAATATGGTTTAAAGAAATTCCTCAATTGATAGCCAGGAAGAGAAATATATCTTTTGAGGATGCAAAAAAAACTGCATTAAAAGAATATAATGATTTAGGAAAAGATAATTTAAATTGGTATGATATTAATTACTGGATCTCTTATTTTGCTTTAGAAATATCCCCTAATAAAATTTTAGAGAAATATGAACCCCAAGTTCAAATATACCCCGAAGTAATCCCCCTTTTAGAAGAATTAAAGAAGAATTTTATACTTATTGTTATTACTGCAATGCCTCGTGAATTTCTAATTCCCAAAATGAAAAACTTGGAAAAACATTTTAAATTCACTTTTTCTGCCATATCTGATTTCAAAGAATTAAAAAATACTGTGATTTATTCGAAAATAACTAAAATGCTAAATGTATCTCCTGAACAAATATTGCACATAGGTGATAACTGGAAATTTGATTATTTAGCTGCCCGTAAAGCGGGTCTGAATGCCCTTTATCTAGACCGCAACAATATAAAAAAAGAAAAACATATTATAAATAACTTGGGGGAAGTTAATAAAATAATAAGACAATAATAGGATAGTATAAAGTATAATTACGGTATATAGAGAAAAACGAAAAGTATAAAATGCAGAGCCATAACACAAAATTTTAAATTTAGATATGTACTAATATCTATTTAGTTTTTTATCTTATCTTGCACGCTATGCATGTTATATGGCGAAAATAAAAAACTAAAGCAGAAAAAACAGAGCTTAAGATCTAATGTTGAGAGAAAAAGTTTTGAGGTTTAAATTATATTTTTTCGTTTTTTATTTTAACTTTTTGGTTTAATTCTTATAAGTTTTACTAATTTAGCACTATAACCTAAACGCTATATGATAATTCTATACTAATGACAAAATTAATTGGCTAATATGTAAAGAGGTGATAGCAATGCCGGAATTACCAGAAGTAGAAACCATCAAATTAGGCCTTCAAAAAAAAATTAAAAATAAACAAATAAAAGAGGTAATAATAAAAGTTAATAAAATAATAAAAATTCCTTCTTTGGAGAAGTTTGCTGCAAAAATAAAAGGGAAAATAATTAGGAAAATAGATCGCCGGGGAAAATATATTATTATCCATTTAAATTTAGAATACAAGTTAGTAATTCATTTGGGCATGACTGGACTTTTAATCTATCCCTATGACTGTAAAGTTAAAAAGAAAGAAATTAAACCAAAACATAATCATATTATTTTTATTTTTTTAGATAATACTCAATTAATTTTTAATGATGTTAGAAGATTCGGGAAAGTATATTTAGTTTCTAATCTTAATGAAATAGAAACTATATGTAAATTAGGGATTGAACCTTTAGATGATTATTTTACAGAACAAGTCTTTATTCAAATATTAAATAAAAAGAAAAAAAGTAAGATAAAGCCATTTTTAATGGATCAGAAATTTATCACTGGTTTGGGCAATATTTACGCTAATGAAGTGCTGTATAGATCGAATATTCACCCTTTAAGACTAATTTTTTCTCTTAACAAGGAAGAAGTTAAAGATTTGCACCAGCAGATTAAACTGGTATTGAATGAAGCAATCGAGCTTCGGGGAAGTACGGTAGCTGATGAGGCTTACCGGGATTCAGATGGTAAAAAAGGAGAATTTGTTAAGAAATTACAGGTTTACGGCCGGAAAGGTAAACCTTGTATAAAATGCGGCTCTCCTATAGAAGTTGTAAGGATAAATGGTAGAAGCTCATTTATCTGCCCCCAATGTCAAAAATTATAAAAACTAATGGTTAATTTAATTATTGGAAATCCAGGTAATTTCCTTCTCTTTACGCAATACAAGTTAGTGGTTAATTTTGCCGGGACAGGTTAAGTAAAAATGTTTATTGTTAATATCTTTTTTTCTTTTATTTTCTTTATCTTTCTTAGCGCGATATATGATACTATATGCTTGTCCGATAATAATAACCCAAGTATTGATTCAACACTATTATAAAATATTATAAAATACTTGATTAAACAAAAAAAGAATAATATAATATATGAAGTATTTTTTCAATAGTACTTTTTATAATCATATTCTCCGAGCTATTTTACCTAATGCAAAAACAATGGTGATTTAGCCGAAAGGGAACAAAGGGAAACTTTTGTCCCTCCCGTGTTTGGAAAGGAGAGCATAATTTATTTTTAAATTTATTGACCAGCACCAAACATTGTGTTGGTTTTTTTATTTTTCTTTAAGAAATGTGCTTACTTGAGACTGGAAATAAGAACTAAACTAATATATGAATAAATATAGGAGGTAAATGACTATTATGTTTAAGCCTTTACTTAATGTAACTACTCCTGACAAAGCCATTCAACTTTTAAAAAATCATCTGAATTTAGAAACATATAAGCAAAAAAACAGAGAGAATATAAATATAAAAGATGCTTTAAATCGAATATTATCCAAAGATATATCAACCCTAATTAATTTACCGGGATTTAACCGTTCCATAATGGATGGTTATGCTATTAAAGCAGAAGATTCTTTTGGAGCAAGCGAAAGTTTGCCCTCCTATTTAAGGGTAATAGGGGAAATATATATGGGATGTAAGCCTGAATTTAAAATAAACTTAGGTGAAGCAGCTAAAATATCTACAGGTGGAATGCTTCCTGATGGAACCAATGCAGTTGTCATGTTGGAATATGTTGAACAAGTTGATGAAAAAAATATTGAAGTAAGGAAGTCAGTTGCTCCATGGGAAAATGTTGCTCGGAAAGATGAAGATCTAAAAGCGGGGAAAATTATATTAAAAAAGGGAAATAAATTACGTCCACAGGATATAGGAATTTTAGCCGGTATTGGAAAAATAAATATCGAAGTGTATAAAAAACCGAAAATAGCAATTATATCAACAGGTAATGAAATTATCGCAGCTAAAGATACTCCCGATTTTGGCCAGGTAAGAGATATAAATTCTTATACCTTGGGAGCTTGTATTCTAGAAACACAAACCACTCCAGTGTATAAAGGAATTGTAAAGGATGAGAAAATTCTTTTAGAGGGAAAAATAAGAGAAGTAATTAAAAAAAAGGAAGCTGATGCAATCATCATTTCCGGTGGAAGTTCAGTGGGCAGCAGGGATATCACACTCGAAGTACTTGATAAATTAGGTAAACCCGGAGTACTGGTCCATGGAGTTTCCGTAAAGCCGGGAAAACCTACAATTATTGCTGTAGTGGATAATATACCAATATTCGGTTTGCCCGGTCATCCTGTATCAGCTATGATTATTTTTGATATTTTTGTAAGAACTTTGATTACCTGGCTTCAGGGAAGTGATTGTCAGTTCAAATCTAATACACAAATTGAGGCGGAAATTGACAGTAACATAGCATCTGATTCCGGAAGAGAGGAGTATGTCCGTGTGTTATTATATGATAAAGAAGGTAAATATTTTGCAAAACCAATTTTAGGAAAGTCGGGATTAATTTCCAATATGGTTCAAGCATCAGGATTAGTAAAAATCGATTTAAATATTGAGGGTTTGGAAAAAGGTTCAAAAGTAAAAGTAAAATTATTTTAGTTCTGTATAAACCAAAGAAGGGATAAGAAAAATTTTGAAAAGAAACATTTATTTAAATAAATTATCTTTAAAAGAAGCACATGATAAATTCAATAAAGTATTATATAAAAATAAACTGAATCTGCCTATAGAAGGAGAATTGATTTTCGCAGTTGATTCATTAACTCGAGTAACTGCTGAACCGGTTTTTGCTAAAATATCTTCTCCTTATTTTCAATCTGCGGCTATGGACGGAGTTGTAGTAAAAGCTGAAATTACTTTCGGAGCTTCTGAATCAACTCCCGTAAAACTTAAGAAAAATCTTGATTTTTATTATATTAATACCGGTAATATTATTCCGCAAGGTTTTAATGCAGTAATAAAAATTGAAGATATTAATATTGTAAATAAAGTTATTTCTCAAAATGAGAACCAAAAAAGATCTTTTTTTAAAAAGGCAGATAGAGGTATTAGTGAAGAAATTGAAATATATTCAGCTGCCTTCCCGGGACAGCATATTAGAAATATTGGAGAAGATATTGTGGCAAACCAATTAATTCTTTCGGTAAATCATAAAATTAGACCGGTAGATATAGGTGGGCTTTTGGCTGGCGGAATTAGTGAACTTTTAGTTAGAAAAAAACCTCGAATAGGTATAATACCTACCGGGGACGAATTAATTGAACCCGGAGAAAAAATATTTCCCGGAAAGATAATTGAATATAATTCCAAAGTTATCAAAAATATGATCTCTGAATGGGGAGGGGAAGCATCAATTTTTAATATTGTTCGAGATATTCCGAATGATTTAATAAGTATTTTAAAAAAAGTCATCCAGCAGAGTGATATTGTTGTAGTATTGGCAGGTTCTTCTGCTGGTTCGAAAGATTTTACTTCAAAAATTATTCAAAGTTTGGGAGAGATTTTAGTACATGGTGTTACAATCATGCCCGGGAAACCGACTATTCTGGGAATTATCGATAAGATCCCCGTTATTGGTCTCCCCGGATATCCGGTTTCCATGTTTATTTCAGCTGAGCAATTTTTAAAGCCTCTTATATTTAAAAAACTTGGTTTACAATTAAAAAATCGTGAAATGATTAAAGCTGCTATGGCGCAAAAAGTAGTATCTCGCTTAGGAAATGAGGAGTTTTTAAGAGTAAGATTAGGAGAGATAGATGAAAAAATAATGGCATTTCCTCTTCCTCGAGGTGCGGGAATAATAAATTCTTTAATTGAAGCAGATGCATTTATTCGGATTCCTTCTCTCAAAGAAGGATTAGACTATCAGGAAGAAGTGAATGCAGAACTTATGCATAATTTAACCAACATTAAAAATAACATCATTGTAACCGGCAGCCATGATTTAATTTTAGATGTTTTGAAAAATGAATTACAAAAAAATATTTCAAATCTGAATTTAGTTTCCTTTAATGTAGGAAGTATGGGGGGATTATTAGCTTTAAAGCAAAGAAAAACTCACCTTGCCACTTCCCATTTATTAGACCCGGAAAACGGAGAATATAATTTTTCATATATTAAAAGGATTTTGCCACACAGAGAGTTAAAAGTAATTAATTTGGCTTACCGGGAACAAGGAATAATGGTAAAAAAAGGAAATCCCAAAAATATAAAAAGTATAGATGATTTAGTAAAAAAAGATATTACCTTTGTTAATCGACAAAAAGGTTCAGGCACTAGGGTTTTATTGGATTATCTATTAAAGGGCAAAGGATATAATCCTTTAAGAATTAAAGGTTATTCCCGGGAAGAATACACACATTTAATGGTAGCCTCTTCAGTTGCAGAGGGAAATGTGGACGCAGGTTTAGGTATTTTATCTGCTGCCAAAGCTTTTTATTTAGATTTTATCCCAATTGCCAAAGAAAGATATGATATAATTTTGTCATTGGAATTCTATTCAAATTGGAAAATGAAAGAAATTCTTCAGATTATAAGATCAGAAAATTTCCAAAAAAAAGTATTGGATTTAGGAGGTTATGATCTCACTCTAAGCGGAAAGGAAATAAAAAATGAATCAATTAATTGACAATTTTGGTAGAGAGATTAGTTACCTTCGAGTTTCAATTACTGATCGATGTAATTACCGATGTATTTATTGTCGACCTGAAAAATCATTTAGTTTTATTCCTCATCAGGAAATATTGAGATACGAAGAGATGGTGGAAATTATTGAAGAAGCAGTAAAACTTGGTATATCAAAAGTGAGGATAACCGGAGGAGAACCTCTGGTAAGAAAAGACGTTTTGAATTTTGTCCGTCAATTAAAAAAAATAAAAAAACTGAAAGATATTTCTTTGACTACGAATGGTTTTTTTCTTGGCGAATATGCTAATAAATTAAAAGCTGCAGGTTTGAACCGGGTGAATGTCAGCCTGGATTCATTACAGGAAGAGAGATATAGAAAAATTACACGAGGGGGGAGTCTTGAAAAAGTTTTAACAGGGATATATACTGCGATAGAAGCAGGACTGCTTCCCATTAAAATTAATACCGTGGTGATAAAAGGAGTTAATGATGACGAAATTGATGATTTTGTAAAATTAACTTTGAAATATCCGGTAAATGTTCGCTTTATCGAATTCATGCCATCTACGGATACATTAATCAATGAATATGAAAATGGTTTTATTTCGGTATTGAAGATAAGAGATGACTT
This sequence comes from uncultured Atribacterota bacterium, assembly GCA_964567215.1. GTDB lineage: Bacteria > Atribacterota > Phoenicimicrobiia > Phoenicimicrobiales > Phoenicimicrobiaceae > JAYEGH01. The sequence continues at coordinate 6,370 of CAZMLS010000046.1, forward strand.
GATAAAAAAATATTTGTTAGAACCTGTAAAAATTTATACCAATAATGGACCTGCAAAATATTATCAAATAAATGGTTCCAAAAGTACCGTAGGATTTATCACAGCTTTGAGCCAACACTTTTGTGAGAGTTGTAATCGAATAAGATTAACCTCCGATGGAAAAATAAGGCCTTGTCTTTTTTCTAATAAAGAGATAGATATTAAAAGTGAAATTAGAAACTCGGAAAAATTAAATATAAGTACTCCTTATTTAAGAAAAAAGTTGATACAGGAAAAGATAATTGAAGCAGTAAAATTAAAACCTGCAAGCCATCAACTAAATACGAAAGTAAAAAATAATATCTCCTTCCAAATGTCTAAAATCGGAGGATAAATAAAAAAGAAGGTAGTTGATAGAAAATGGGTAAAAAAATGCAAGGAAAAATATTGGCAGTGTGCCAAAGTAAAGAGAAGGGAACGGTTAAAAAAAATATCGGCTCAGGAATTTTCGTAAAAAATTATGGTTTGGAAAACGATGCTCATGGTGGAAAATGGCATCGTCAAGTTAGTTTATTGGGAATCGAAAGTATTAATAAAATGAGAAGAAAAGATTTTGAGATTGGATTTGGTGATTTTGCAGAAAATCTAACAACTATAAATATCATTTTACATAAATTAGTTCCCGGGACCAAATTGTCAATTGGAAAAAACGTTCTATTAGAAATAACCCAAATTGGGAAAAAATGTCACCATGATTGTGAAATTAAAAAGAAAATCGGAGAGTGTGTCATGCCGAAGGAAGGAATATTTACTCGAGTGTTAAGAGGGGGTATGGTGCAAACTGGAGATATTATTGAGGTCATTTAACGGAAATTTAATTGAATTTTGTATTTAATCAGAATAATTTCTATTACATTTGCTATTCAGAATTATTAGGTATTTAGGAATCTTGAATCGGAGGTTGATTAATTAAATGGACAAACCGAAATTTACACATTTTAACGAAGAAGGAAGAGCTCAAATGGTAGGTGTCGGCAAAAAAGAGAATACTCTTAGAATGGCTATTGCTGAAGCTGAAATAGTTATGTTGCCGTCAACTTTAAAAATGATCAAAGATGGAAAAGCTTTTAAGGGTGACGTTTTAGGAGTAGCTCAAGTTGCCGGAATCATGGCTGCAAAAAAAACTTATGAAATTATTCCAATGTGTCATCCTCTATTATTGACTCATATTAATATTAATTTTAAAATTGATGAAGAAAATAACAGAGTCATTATTCAATCACAGGTAAAAACTATGGGAAAAACCGGAGTAGAAATGGAACCATTAACTGCTGTTTCAATGGCTGCTTTGACTATTTATGATATGTGTAAAGCAGTAGACAGAGGAATGACTATTCAAAATATTCATCTAGTGGAAAAAATAGGTGGACGAAGCGGGCATTATCAAGGCAAATCAAAAATGGAGAAATAAAAAATTATGTCAGAAAAACTAAAAGGCAAGATAACCGCAGTTTGCCAAAGTAAAATAAAAAAAGAAAAGAAGAGGGTTGTAAAAGAAGGACTAATCCTTAAGGATTGGGGATTAGAAGGCGATGCCCATGCCGGTAAATACCATAAACAGATAAGCATCCTAAGCCTTGATAGCATTAACAAAATGCGATATTTGGGAGTAAATATTAATTATGGTGATCTTTATGAAAATTTAGATGTAGAGGGAATTGTTTTACATGAGTTACCTATAGGGACAAAACTAAAAATTGGAAAAAATATTTTACTTGAGATGACTCAAATTGGAAAAAATGAAGAATATTTATTAGAAATTGATGGTAAGGTAGTAAGTTCAATAATGATCAAAGAAGGAATTTTTACCCGAGTTTTACAGGGTGGAAAAGTAAAGCCCGGTGATGAAATTAAGGTGGTTTTCAAATGATTAAAGTAGGTATTTTAACCGTAAGCGATAAAGGCTCGCAAGGGGAGAGAGAAGATCTGAGTGGAAAAAAAATAAAAGAGATTGTATCTGAAATCGGTGGGAAAGTAAAATATTACAAGATAATTCCTGATGAGCAAGAGTTGATAAAAAAAGAGTTGATTAAAGCAGTTGATAATATACATCTCGATTTAATTTTCACTACCGGCGGTACTGGTTTGGCAAAAAGAGATGTGACACCGGATGCCACCTCTGAAGTAATAGAAAAAATCGTACCAGGAATTAGTGAGGTGATTAGAAGTGAAAGTTTTAAAAAGACTAATCGAGCCATACTATCTCGTGCAATTTCCGGAATTAGAGGGGAGTGTCTGATTATAAATTTACCCGGTAGCCCTAAGGGGGTCAAAGAATCTTTGGAAATAATATTAGAAGCTCTACCTCATGGAATAGATATTTTAAAAGGTCAAGCTTCTGAATGTGGAAAAAACGAATAAAATGGATGAAAATTTATGAAAATAATATTTTTAGGTACCGGTTCGGGATCACCTTCTCTAAAGCGAAATGTATCTTCCATAGCTCTTGTTTTTCTAAAAAAGAATAGATTGTGGTTATGGGACTGTGGAGAAGGTACACAACATCAGATTCTAAAAACTTCTTTAAAGATATCCAAGTTAGAGAAGATATTTATTTCTCATTTACATGGAGATCATTTATTCGGACTTCCTGGTCTATTAGCTTCCAGAGGTTTGGTTGGTGGAAAAAACCAGCAAATAATTCAAATATTCGGTCCGGAAGGGATCGACATATACCTGAAGAAAACGTTGAATTTAACAAAAACTTATATTCCTTATGAAATTAAAATAAAAACTATACCTCCAAATGTGCCATCTGGTATCATATATGAAGATGCAGAGTATAGAGTTAAATACAGTGAACTTACTCATAATATTAAATCATATGGATATTCTTTGGAGGAGAAAAAGAAACACAGTCATTTTTTAGTAGAAAAAGCTCAAAAACATAATATAAAACCAGGTCCGGCGTACAAAGCTTTAAAAGAAGGGGAAACAGTTAGATTGCCTGATGGTAGGATTTTTCAAGGAAAAGATTTTATTGATTGTATTAAAAAAGGCAAAAAAATAGTTTTTGGTAGCGATACGACTTTCTCAAAAAATCTAATTTTTTTAGCGAAAAATGCTGATCTCTTAATTCATGAATCAACTTTTTCCCATAAAGATAAAGAAAATGCACAACGTAATTTTCATTCAACAACGGTGATAGCTGCAAATGTTGCAAAAGAGGCAGAAGTAAAACAACTTATATTAAATCATATCAGTTCGAGATATGGCGTAACAAGCAAAAAAAATAAAACAGATGAAAAAGATTTACTTATTGAAGCTCAAAATATATTTCCGGATACATTAATGGCAGAAGATTTTATGGAATACATAATATAAAAATTTAAAATAATACTATTCCCACCACGAAATTCTAGTCCAAATCTTTTCTTGGACTATATACGCGATACTCGATACTGATTAAATGATTTGAATTTTGTTTACTTTTGCGATATTATTGATATTGTCGAATATGTTAAAA
>CAZMLS010000046.1:9974-12585 GCA_964567215.1 uncultured Atribacterota bacterium
GTAAAGCTGAAAATATTAGCACAGGAGAAATTATCAGAGCTGTTGAAGGACCTATAGTACTAGTTAATTGTATCGATGATGTACTTCAGAATAATAAAAGCATTGGAAATAAATGCGATTTAATCGAAGACTGTGTGATAAAAATATTTCTGGAAGATATTTCAAAAAAAATAAATAAACATTTTGATGATATTTCTTTAAAAGATTTATGTAATATTGCAATAAACAATAGCGAGAGGAAAATGGATGATTAATAAAATTAAAGCAGTAGCATTATTCTCCGGGGGATTAGATAGTATTTTAGCCATTAAGTTAATCATGATACAGGGGATAGAAGTAATTGGCGTTAATTTTAAAACTCCCTTTTTTGGTCTGGATGAATACCCTTCAATAAAAAGTTTTGATATTAATTTGAAAATCATAGATATAAGCAATGAATATATGAGAATACTTAAAAATCCAATTCATGGATATGGAAAAAATATAAACCCCTGCATTGATTGCCATGCTTTTATGTTTAAAAAAGCCGGAGAATATATGTCCAGAATTAACGCTTCATTTATAATTAGTGGAGAAGTATTGGGTGAAAGACCAATGTCTCAGAACAAGGGTAGTTTGCGCACAATAGAGAAGGAATCGGGATATCCGGGTCTGATACTAAGACCCTTATCTGCTTTACTACTTAAGGAAACCATTCCGGAAAAAACAGGTCAGGTAAATAGAAATCAATTGTTGGATATATCAGGTCGTTCTAGAAAAAGACAAATTGAATTAGCCTCACGGATGGGAATAGAAAATTATCCCTCCCCTGCAGGGGGGTGCAAATTAACCGAACCCGGTTTTTCTCATAGATTAAAAGATTTGTTTATACAAAAAAAATATTCCTTAGAGGATATAGAGTTGCTAAAAATTGGCAGACATTTTAGGTTAGATAAAAATACTAAAATAGTAGTAGGTAGAAATAAAGATGAAAATAGTCAAATGGAAAGGTATTTTCATAATGGAGATATTTTATTGAAGGCGAGAGATCTTAAGGGTCCGATTTCCTTATTGAAAACAAATGGAAATTTAAATGATGAGTTAATTAATCAAGCCTGCAGAATTATCGCAAGATATTGCGACAAAGAAGAATTTGATGAAATAGAGATAAATTATTATTATTATTCGCACCAGGATGATCCGAAAAATAAAAAAGTAAAACCGATGAAGGAAAAACAATTAGATATTATAAGAGTTTAAAAATATAATTCAAGCGATATAAAGAGAATAGGCTAAATGATAAAAAAAGTAAAAAAGAAAGTATTAGTGGCAATGAGTGGGGGAGTAGATAGCTCCTTAGCGGCTGTTCTATTGAAAGAAACGGGATATGAAGTTTGCGGTGTTACAATGAATCTTTTTAATAGCAGAACAGTAAATCTTAAAGGAATTAAAGATTATAGCAATAATGAAAAGAATATTGAAATTGCCAAACAGGTTGCATATAAATTAAATATTCCATGGACATTGTGGGATTTCTCTTGTGAATTCAAAAAAGAGGTGATTACATATTTTTGCAGTGAATATCTGATAGGAAAAACCCCTAACCCTTGCGTGGAATGTAATCAAAAAATAAAATTTGAGCTTCTTTTAAAAAATGCTCTATCAATTGGAATTGATTATATTGCCACCGGTCATTATGCATTGAATGAATTTAATAAACAAATAAATCAATATATTTTAAAAAAAGCAAAAGATGAGAAAAAAGATCAATCTTATTTTCTTTATAAATTAGGACAAAAAATATTATCGCACGTCATATTTCCTTTGGGTGAACTAAAAAAGGAAGAAGTAAGGGAATTGGCAGATAAATACGGACTGGAAAATTATAAAAAACCGGAAAGTCAGGAAATTTGTTTTATACCGGATAATAATTATAGGGAATTCTTAAAAAGAAATATCTCCCGAACTATCATCCCGGGTTTTTTTAAAGATATAAAGGGAAATACATTAGGAGGGCATCAAGGAATACCTTTTTATACTATCGGACAAAGAAAAAAATTAGGTGTATCTTTAAATAAACGTAAATATGTAATAAAAATAGACGCGCAAAAAAATGAAATTATTTTAGGCGATAATAGCGACCTTTACAAAAGTAAATTTAAAGTAATTAATTTAAAAATAATTTCCGGTAAAAGATTTTTATTTCCGATGAAAGTAGATATAAAAATAAGATATAATTGTAAAAGTGCACAGGCAATTCTATACGATTGCGGAGCGGGAAAAATATTGGTTGAATTTAAAAAACCTCAAAGAGCTATAACCCCCGGGCAAGCTGCAGTTTTTTACAATGATGATTCTCTGCTGGGGGGCGGAGTCATTGAATAACATCGAAGTGAATAATTTAAGATTTCATCTTTACTCAATAATGATTTGTATAACAATTAATTTATATTAATTATCGAATCTACTCATCCCCGGGTAGATTAACTACCAGCTTCACAACCATTCTTTAGTAGATTATGTATAATTCCAAAATGGTATCCATTTAATATTTAAAGTTACAAGCTTCATAGTAAAATATTCCCGAAAAAAATCAAATAAGATTTTTGTTTATAGCTAAGTTTAAAAGTAA
>CAZMLS010000047.1:0-4841 GCA_964567215.1 uncultured Atribacterota bacterium
AAATAAGGGAAGATAGTTTGTCTTAATTAACCGATTTACCAATTAACCAATTCTCCAATTTAAGACAAAGATCAATTGACTAATTAAGGCATTTTTTACTTTATCTTATTCTTTAATTTTTTCGCCAAATGCTAAAAACTGTTACTTTCCGTTTCCTTATATGTCATTTCCTCACATGAGGGAATCCCTCTTGCACTTTCTTTGAATTGTAATTCCCCAATTGGCAAACTGGTTAACCGGTTAATTGGGTTACGGTACAATTAATTTTAAACTTTTTGGTAATACGGTGATATTAAATTGTTTTTGTTCTTTAATTTCCTCACCACTTACCTGTGCCATAATAGGTTTTTCGGATTGGATGATGACCTCTTTAGTTTTATAAAAATGAATGCCTTTTACTTTTTCATGCGTTCCTTTAATCGCTTTAGGGATAATGGCAAGATATTTTAATCTGCCTAAATCCTTAACCAGACAAACATCTAATAGTCCATCATCAATTAAGGCATTAGGTGTAATTTTAAATTTTCCACCGTAAACTTTTCCGTTTCCTATGGCAATAAAAAGAATTTTTGTTTTTATTTCTTCTTGATTGATAGTTACTTTTACTTGGTGGTAAGAAAAAGGGGCAAGAAGTTTTCTGATAGTCGCAAATACATAAACAAAAGTAGCGAGAAAATGCCAATCAGGGTGTCTGTCTTTCATCTGATTGGCGAGATGGGTGATTTCTGCATCAAATCCAACACCGCAAATGTTTGCGAAATATATCTGTTTATTAATTAATCCTAAATCTATTTTTCGCGTATTTCCTTTAAGTATAATTTTGCATGCTTCGATGGCATTAGAAGGAATGTTTATACTTTTAATAAAATCGTTTGCCCATCCAAGAGGAATAATTCCCAGAGCAGGGTGGTTTTTTGATAACATGATTCCATTAATAATCTCATTAATAGTTCCATCTCCACCAACAGAAATAATCAATTCAACTCCATTGTCGGATGCATTCTTAGCAAGAGCAACTGCATCTTTTTGATGATTGGTATAACTGGTGGTAAATATTAATTTGTTTTTTTTAAAAAATTCTAAAATAGTTTCAAGTTGTTGTTTAGGTTTTCCCCCACCGGAAGTTAGATTAACGATGAGTTCAGTTTTCAATGTTATTTCCCCTTCTTTTTGATTAAAATTTGATAACTCTCCGGGTTCCTGTTTAATATTGCATTGGTATGTGGAACGATATTTTTATTTCGAGAAAGCGGTAGGCAAAGGGGAGTCATGCTCGATTGCTCTATGTTTTCCAGGCAGGAAGTTAGGATATTGCCCGAAGGAGAACTAATCAGGCTATGGCCATTACCTTGGCTGGAAAGAGAATTTGAGCAAGCAACGAATATTTTATTTTCCGCACTTCTGCTTCTGCTGATTTTTATCTGTTGATCGTTATTGAATTTAGATGGCCATATAATAATATCAGCACCTTTCAGAGTAAGTGTGCGGGCGATTTCCGGGAAAAATCCCTCGTATCCGAGCATTATTCCTAAATAACCATAGGAAGTTTTAAATACCGGTAAACCTAAATCACCGGGAGTAAGCATACTTCTTTCATCCTTTTCTAAATGGGTTTTTCTATATTTCCCTATTATTTTTCCGGAATTAAGAAGATAAGTTGTTTTGTAGTATTTTTGAGCAGATTTTTCAATTACAGTGAGAGCACAGATAATTTTACTATCCAGAGTCATTTGGCAAATTCTATTAATAATTTCTTTTCCTTTTTCCGGAAAGATGAAATTATTTTCAGGAAAAATAATGAGTTCAGCATCCTGTTCGATAAGGTTTTCTATGTGAAATGTTATTTTATCCAGATAATCTTTAAAATCATTTTTAGCATCTATCTGTACAATCGCTGTAAGAGGGGATAAATTTTGGGTATGAAATTCTTCCTTCATGATAGTATAAATTGGAATACTTTTAGTCGGTTGGGCTAATTCACTATATAATTCCGGTCTTCTATCCTGTATTGCATCGATTTTATGATTAGCCGATGTATTTTTTGAAGCGTCTAGAGAAATTTCACAAAACAAAATTTCTTCTTTATAAGAGGTTGCCATTTTAGCGACTTCTCCTTGAGGTGTAAAAATTGCACTTTTACCGCAATAGAGTATACTATTTGCTTCCATTCCAACTTTGTTTGAGGCAATTATCCAAATTTTATTTTCCAGGGCGCGAACCGGAATCATATATTCTGCCTGTGGGTTTGTCAAATTTTCTTCTTTAAAACCACCTGTAACCCAATTGGTTAGGTCAATTAAAATGTCAGCTCCTTGTAAACTTAAGCACCGTGGAATTTCGGGAAGGCGTCCGTCTGCACAAACAAACATTCCAATTTTTCCGATATCAGTTTCCACTACCGGATATTTATCGCCAGCAGAGAACCATTTGGAATCAAAATGCCAAAGAAAAGATTTGCGAACTCGGCAAATTTCTTTGCCGTCGGGATTTATAAGCAGGGCAGAATTATAAAGTATTTTTTCTTTTAAATCATTCTCTACTATTCCTATAGCAATATAGCAATGATATTTTTTAGCCCTTTCTTTTACCTGTTCAATAAGTTTTAAAGATGATTCGTAAAATTCATTAATATCTTTTACTATTAAAGGAGACAGGTAATAGGCGGGATAAACCGCTTCCGGCAAGACAATTAATCCAGGACGTTCTTTGCCTGCAATATCAATCATCTTTAAAATATTTTCTTTTGTTTCATATCTCTGTTTATATTCTTTTGCTTTTACCTGCAAGCAGGCTATCTTTAATTTCTTCATCATTTCAAATTACCTCTAATAATATATTATACAAAAAAATTAAAAATCCTGCTATAATAATAAAAAAATAGAATATCTAAATAATTTAAGGAATATTTTTATTGAAAATCTTTGAATTTATGGAGAAATGATATGATTAAAGGAAAATTAATTAATTTAAGACCTTTGAAAAAAAGTGATTTGGATAAAATTATGAAATGGATAAATGATTTAGAAATTACCAAATATTTAAGTTCGTTTCTTTTCCCGGTTTCCCGCCCGGAGGAAGAAAAATATATGGAAAAAATGATGACAAAAAATGATAAACAAAAAAATCTGGTTATCGAAACCAAAGAAGGGGATTATGTAGGGCAAATTACTTTGGATAACATTGATTGGAAGAATAGAAATGCAGAATTGGGAATTGTCATCGGAAATAAAAAAAATTGGGGAAAAGGTTACGGAACAGAAGCAATAAAAATGTTTCTCAGGCATGGATTTCATCAGATGAACTTATACAGCATATACCTTTGGGTCTTTGAATATAATCAAAGAGGGATCCGTTGTTATGAAAAATGTGGATTTAAAAAGGATGGAGCGTTAAGAAAAAGCCATTTTTATCAAGGTAAATTTCATAACGTGCTTTTGATGTCAATCCTCTGGGACGAGTTTGAGGCAACAGAAAAAGAGTAATAGAGAAGGAAAAAAATGGATCTTTTTAATAATTATGAGAAAAATAAATTTAATAGTGCCCCTCTTGCCGATAGAATTCGACCGGAAAAATTGGAAGATTTTATCGGACAGGAAAAAATAATCGCTCCCGGCAAACCGTTGAGAAAAGCTATTGAAAATGATGAATTACAATCGATTATTCTTTGGGGCCCACCTGGCTCGGGAAAAACCACTCTGGCAAAGATTATTGCGGGTATGACAAAAAGACATTTTGTATCTTTCAGTGCGGTTACTTCCGGCGTACCGGCTTTACGAAAGATTATAAAAGAAGCTCAGGACAGAATACAATATCAGAACAAGCGGACAATTTTGTTTGTGGATGAAATTCACAGGTTTAATAAAGCTCAGCAAGATGCATTTTTACCTTTTGTGGAAGACGGTACGATTATTTTAATAGGAGCAACAACCGAAAATCCTTCTTTTGAGGTTATTTCACCCCTTTTATCCCGTTCAACCGTTTATGTTCTGGATCCTTTGTCAAGCGAAGGATTGGAAATAATCTTAAAGCGAGCTTTACAAAATAAAGAAAAAGGGTTGGGCGCGTATCATGCAAATATTGCACCAAAAACACTAAAATTTATCATCGAGCTAGCTTACGGAGATGCCCGGATTGCCCTGAATATTTTGGATTTTGCAGTAAAAACCACCAAACCTGACAATCAAGGGGTTCGGAAAATAGATTTACAGGTTGTTGAAGCTGTAGTTCAAAAGAGATGTTTGAGGTATGATAAAACAGGGGAGGAGCATTATAATATTATATCTGCATTACATAAGAGTATGCGGGATTCTGATCCGGATGCATCCCTTTACTGGGTGGTTCGCATGTTGGAAGCAGGTGAAAATCCTCTCTATGTGGCTCGTCGACTGGTGAGATTTGCTTCCGAAGATGTGGGAAATACAGATCCACAGGCACTTCAAGTAGCGGTGTCAGCCATGGAAGTGGTTAAATTTATTGGAATGCCTGAAGCTAAATTAGCTTTAATACAGGCAGCAACTTATTTGGCTTGTGCTCCTAAAAGCAATGCACTCTATACGGGATATAAGATGGCTCAGGAAGATATTAAAAGATGGGGACCCTTACCGGTTCCTTTGGTTATTCGTAATGCCCCGACTTCATTAATGAAGGATTTGGGCTATGGAAAAGATTATAAATATGCCCATAATTTCAAGCAGGGCTATGCTGTTCAAGAACATATGCCCAAAGAATTGAAAGATAAAAAATATTATTATCCCACAGAAAGAGGATTTGAAAAAGAGATTAAACAAAGACTGGAAAGACTAAGAAAAAAGAATGAAGATAGTATTTAGTATTTAGCAAAA
>CAZMLS010000047.1:4941-12088 GCA_964567215.1 uncultured Atribacterota bacterium
GCTGTTTCCGTTATAAAGGCCATCAATAAGGATAAATATAAGGTAGTTCCTATCGGGATTACAAAAAAAGGTAAATGGATTTCTCCTGAGGAGAGCGCTCAAGCGCTTGAATCCGGTAAAATTGAAGGGGAAAGTACCATGATTTTACTTAACGATCATTTAAATAAGTCATTAGTAAAGATAAAAAATAATTCAGACCTGAATAAGATTTATGTTAAAACTGATGTTGATGTTATTTTTCCGGTATTACATGGTCCTTATGGAGAAGATGGCACCATACAGGGAATGTTGGAATTAGCAGATATTCCTTATGTAGGAGCCGGTGTAGCAGCCTCTGCCATTTCTATGGATAAAGAATTAATGAAAATTATTTTTAAACAGAAGGGGCTTCCTGTACTGGATTGGTTTACTGTTAAGAGAAAAGATTGGCAGAATCAACCTGAAGTTATAATGAAAATGATCGATGATAAAATGACCTATCCTTTGTTTGTAAAACCTACTAATTTAGGTTCAAGTGTAGGGATTACTAAAGTTCATAAGAAAGATGAGTTACAAAAAGCAATCGATTTGGCTGCTTGTTATGATAGAAAAATATTAATTGAAAAAGGAATTGAAGATGTAAGAGAGATAGAATGTAGTGTATTGGGCAATGATGAGCCCCGGGCATCTGTTGTTGGGGAAGTAAAACCGGCAGGAGAATTTTATGATTATGATTCAAAATACATTGATGAAAAAACACAATTAATTATACCGGCTGAATTGCCGAAAGAAATATCTGAAGAGATTCAAAAAATTGCCCTTCATGCATTTAAAGCAATGGACACGGCAGGAATGTCCCGGGTAGATTTTTTTATTTCTAAAAAGACAAACGAAATATATCTAAATGAAATTAATACTATTCCCGGTTTTACAAAAGTCAGCATGTATCCCCGGTTATGGGAGGCAAGCGGACTGTCTTATTCTGATTTGATTGACAAATTAATCCAGTTGGCATTGGAAAGATATCAAGATAAAAATCAGAATAAAACTTCCTATAATTCAAAACTTCTGAGAAAAGAATAAGAAATAATATTTTATAAAATTTATTACATGTAAATTGAAATAATTATAAATATATTTTGTGGAAATTATTAAAGTTTTAAAACATAACTGAAATAATTTATAACTTTCAGATTAATATGTTTATGATAAAGTATAAGAATGTTGATTATTGCAAAAAAGAAAGGTAAAAAAATGATACATATAAAAAGTGAATACGAAATTAAAAAAATGAGAAAGGCAGGGGAACTGGCAGGTAAACTATTAAAATACATTGAACCTTTTGTAAAAAAAGGCGTTTCTACTCTATATTTAAATGATCTTTGTGAAGATTTTACTAAAAAGCACGGAGCAATTTCTGCTCCTTTAAATTATAATGGTTTCCCAAAAAGCATTTGTACGTCAATAAACAATGTAGTATGCCATGGGATTCCCTCTAAAAAGGAAATTTTGAAAGACGGAGACATTCTCAACATAGATGTTACTGTTAAATTAGACGGTTATCATGGAGATACATCAAAAACCTACTTAGTTGGCAATGTAGACGAAGAGGCAAAATACCTGGTTAGCCGCACGGAAAATGCCATGTATCGGGGAATAAATGCAGTTAAACCGGGAATATACTTGTATGAAATCGGTAAAGCAATAGAAAAATATATCAGTAAATTCGGTTATTCAATCGTGCATGATTTTGTAGGACACGGTATTGGAAAAAATTTTCACGAAGATCCCCAAGTTTTTCATCACTATAGCTTGCGAAATAAAGTCAGACTTCAAGAAGGAATGATTTTTACCATTGAACCAATGATTAATATGGGAAAGTCGTATGAAATTAAGGTGTCTCCGGAAGATGGATGGACAGTTACAACCGAAGATGGAAGTCTCAGTGCTCAGTTTGAACATACTGTCCTTGTGACCTCCAAGGGTGTAGATATTTTAACAAAAATATAAAATAAATTATAATTATAGTCCCTGGAATGATTTTAGTACAAATATTTTTATCTATCTTTATCAATTTGTTACATCCTCTCGTTTTATAAATATAATATTTTTATCTAATCTATTTTCTTTTTCTACTTCAGTTTTAATTTGACGATTGATTTTTTTAATCCTGGATAAAGTTTTCTCAATATTTTTTTCTCTTGAAATAATGGGTACAAATCTCTTTTTTATTCTTTTTATATTGGGACCATATTTGTTTGCTACAAAGACAGAAACGTTTTCTAATAGTTCAGAAACACTTTTAGCTTTTTTAAGGTCGCCATGTTTTTCTTCTTCCTTTTGCAAAGTATAGTTATTAATGCTTTTTAAAAACACTATATTCTTTTTTTCCAAGTCAAACTCATAAAATAAGAAATACTTTGCCGATCCAAAATGTTCAACACTAAAATCTATTTTATTATCAGTTCCACATGCTAATATTATTTTCATAATTTCTCCCATTAATTATAATATATTAAAATATTTTTTTGTTATATGAAGTTACACTTATTTGCATTTTATCAATAATCATGAGGTATCCCTTTTATATGTAGAAGTAAATGCTCGTAATTATCTAAGTCTTTAATCCACCCGTAATTTGCATCACCTTTCATGTCCAAATCCTTAATGTAAGGTTTAATATCGAGTAGTGGGGTTCCGTCAAACACATCTAAGCCCGATGTGAAGACTTCGTTATTTACAATACTTTTTATTCGAACAATACTAAGACCAATGCGATTTGGTCGAATAGGCGATCTGCTTGCAAATACACCTACTTTTTCGCCATCAATCCATTGAGGAGATACAATCATTGATAATTCTTGCTTTTTTGCACGGTGTATATAGTAAATAACATAGATATAGCGAAATTTAGCGAGTTTATAAAGTCCATCGGTATATTGGGGATCAACTACTATACGAAAATCACCTTCTTCCTCTATTGGCTGATAAGGGGCATTATCAATATATGGGGTACGAATAATTCCGATTTGCTCAAACTTAAAGCTTACAGTTCCTTTTATTCCTTTTTCTTCTTTTCTATTCCGATTATTCTTCATGATAGCTTTACCCCTTTGAATAATCTTATATAACCATGAAAAAATAGATGTTTTTCAAAATGGTTGAATCCTTCTTCGGTTAATATTTTTTGCCAATTTTTTTCGACAAAATCAAACGCATAAGGGCATTCTATGAGCTTGAAAGGAATTTTTAAATATAAGGGCATTTCCTTTATAGAAAATTCGTTGTAATCTAAGATGAAAAATTCTCCCTGTTTCTTGAGCGCCCTAAAAGCATTTCTAATGATTTGCCTTCTGACATTATGTGGAAATCCATGTAATACAAAGGAGATAAATACTTTATCAAACTCATTTTCATAGGGTAAAGGTTTATCGATTCTTTGATTGATAATTTTAGCATTTGTAAAATTTGTACATCTACTTTCAAATTGAGCAACCATTTCGCTTGAAATATCAAGTCCTATCAACTCACCTTTTCCAGAGAGATAATTCATCATCAAACAAGCATTCCTGCCGGCGCCTGCTCCTAAATCAATAATTTTATCGCAAGGTTGAATATTCATTAACTGAATTGCCTTTTGTACAAATGAAGAATAAGTCCCTAAGGTAAAAATGTCCATTAATTTATCATAATGTTTTGCTGTCAATCCACTAATTTCAACTTTTGATTTTGGATAATGAGAACACATTAATTATCCTCCTAAATTAAAAAATTAAAGCCTTTGTTTATTGTGAATACTTTATTAAAATCCACAGATGTGAAATCCGAAATCATCACAACAAATATAGAAGTTAAATCTATAATATATTTTCTTTTATTGTTCTTGGCTCTTCTAAGTTAAAACTTAAAATGAATCCAAGTAGAACAGGAATACCGGTGATGATAAACAGCATATTATAAGATATATATTGAAGAATTAATCCTCCAATTAGAGGGAAAAGAGATACTGGAAACAATAAGGTCCCGGTAAGGCTGATGTATATAGGTCTATCCTTTGAAGGTGCTATATCTAAGAGGTAATTTGTTTTACCTATTGTTCTTCCGGCAATGAAAAATCCTATAATTGCGAATAGAAGAAAATATAATAATTCACTTTTAAATTGAATCATCAATGCAACGATTGGGACCATCAAACCGGCAAATGAGCTGATTTGAATTACTTTTTTATTTCCTACAAAATCAGAAAGATGAGCCCATAAAATATTTGACAATACACTACCGAGCATTTGAGCAGAAAGTAACATACCTACTGTTCCTAAATTAATTTGCAATACATCTTTTAAATAAAGAACATAAAATGGTAGAGCCATTCCCCCTGCTCCTACAAGGATTTCTACCATAATAAATTTTTTATAATTACTGTTTTTCTTTATAATTAAAAAAGCTTTTTTAAGAAAATCTTTAAATGGTAATTGTTCTTTATAAACTTTTTCAGTAGGTTCTTTTACAGAGCCTAAAGCAATGTAAGAAATACTAAATAAAATAAAAGCTAAGAAAAAAAGCAAAGCGAAATTATATGGAAATTTTATGGCGTTATTTCCTAAAATATTCTTTACAATTAATCCGGAACCGATAGCTAAAATACCTCCCCATAATTGACGATAGCCAAAAAATCTTCCTCTTAAGTTGGATGGTAATGATTTACCCCAAATATCAAAGAAAGGGATAGCCGCGATCCCTCCCATAAATGTATGCAGGATTAGTGTAATAAACAGAAAAAGAATAGTTAGATTTGGATATGAATTATTAAATATATAGGTTGTAAAAGCTAGAAGTCCCCAGCTTAATGCGCGTATGGTGATAGCAAATTTTAAAAGAGGTTTTTTACGAGTTTTGTTTTCAATTCTATTAGCTACCAACAATTGAGGGAACACAGACATTATTCCACCAAGCCTACCAATCAAAGTAGACGATAACCCTATGAGTATTTTAGATTTACTAAAATGATCGAGGAAGATGGGAAGTACGGTATCAGGATTATGAAAAGCTTCTCCAGCAGCAAACAATATACCGTGGATGAGGCCCATGGCGAAATTCCATTTTATATTATTATTATTAATATTATTTTTTTTCAACGTAAATTATCCTTTGTTTTTTTATTTTCCCTATAATCATTTTTAATATTTTTTGAATATCAGAGTGATTGGATGAGTAATTATTATATTTTACTTTCCTTCTTCAACGATTTGTATACTGACTTTTTTCATTTCCTCAATGATTTTTTCCATTTTTTTTAAATTTTGTATATATTCCAAGCAATGTTCAGCTTGTTTTTTTGGAAGGGAACGGGTGACTGTTTTTCCATTTTTTTTCCTTGTCCAAATATGGTAGGGACCGTGTCGCATTTCAAGATCATCTTTGCAGCCGCATTTTGGCTTTCCACATTTTCGATATAAGGACATAATACTTCCACAACAAATATAACCTATTTGAGTAAACTCTTTCTGAAGATTAGAATATTCTTTTTCTAATTGATCAAGGTCCACAAAAAAAAGCCCCTTTCTTTAAGTTAAATATACTTAAATAATTTTAAGTATTATAAACTTAAAGAAATAAGGTGTCAAAATAATTTTTCCAAATGCTATAAAAAAATTGCAGAAAGAAAACTGTTTTCTTTCTGCAATTTTTTGTAAACACTATGAGTATTAGCTTAAAATCTAAGCTTTTGGCTAAGGAAATAAAATTCTTTTAATTTGACAAAGGAAGTAAAGTCCCTTTTTTTTAGGAAAAAACTTTAGACGTCATATCTATAATATGTTCGAGTGATTATTTCTTATCTGATAGGACATGCCCCGTTGGCACAGGATTCATTCCCTACATCGATCTCTACTTCTTCTTTTTCATATTTTGAAATAAGGGAAGGGATAAAATGAATCATATCTTTTGTTTTCTTTTCATATTCTTTTTTGGTAATTTCTTCATAGGGCATTTGACTATAGAAACTATCGTCTAAAGAGACAAAACTGACCGCAACCACTTCATCCCAATTAGCCCACAACCATTCTTCTACTTCTTCCCATTCATCATTTTTTACATGGACGGTGATGGATGTATTGTGGTCGGTATATTCTTTTTGAAAGGAACGATAATTTTCTAATTGTTCAATCGCATTAACGTCATTCTTAGTTTTTCCTTTCGGGGCGCTGCAAGGAAAAGAGATAACTTTTGTTCGACAATTCTCCTCAGTTTGCCCATTTTCCGGTTTGATGTCATAGCCAAGTTCTTCACATACCTTCAACAAGGGGTCAGAACTATTAATGCGAACTCTCCTGATGAAATAAGGAGAATGAGAATGATGTACTCCGCTGGAAACAGTAGGTAACTGGGAAAGAGTACCTTCCGGTTTTACGGTAGTTATCAAAAGTGGTGGTTCAACTCCTAATTTCCCGGCATAGTCTTTTGCTTCCTCATGAGCAATCTCTCTTAATTTTTTACGTAATTCTGATTGGTCTTCCTTGGTCATTCCGGTAGCATTAACCATATCCTGCCATCCTGTCAGGCTACAACCCACCAGCCTGTCTCTTTTTTGTGCGATATTCCACTGATCCAATTCCAAATCTAAAAAGGTCATACGAAATCCTGCACGCAAAGAAAGTCGTTGAGCCTCTAATAATCCTTTTAAATTTAACTTTTTATCATCAACAAAACTTAATACATTCACTGTAGTTAGATTACACATTTGATTTCTATCCAGCAGTACTTCCATACAGGGATTAGCACCTTGTAAATTTGGTCTTCTTTTAGCTGCTGCTTCAGCATTCATAAATCCAGGCTCTCCACTAAACCGCATTTGTTTTACATGCCAGGCTAGTTGTTCCCGTGTTGGTTTTGAGGCATAAAAAATACTATTATTACTCATTTCTCGATAATCAATCGTTTCATTTTTAATCCATTTTCCATCTACTTGTTCATAAAGATTATTCTTTGCATTTAATATATCCTGGTCATCCTTATCAAATAATATGACTTCACTGGTTCGTCTGACACCACCCACAACCACGTTCTGACCGATGATATTGGCAATATCCATGCAGTCAATCGGTCGTAATTTCTTTAAATCACCATAGCAATCTATTTTTACAATTTTATCAATCTTGGAAAACATTTC
>CAZMLS010000048.1:0-4632 GCA_964567215.1 uncultured Atribacterota bacterium
TGCCTAATCCGGACTCTCACCGGAAAGAACTGCCAAGCTTTCTTGGCGCACACTCGATACTATATACTATCTTGTCTTTCTTGATACTGTTCTTGAATTTTCTTAACTATATACTATATACTCGATACCATATACTGATTTAATATCGGCGGTGATTTGAATGTTAAAAATAAATAAAATATTATCAAAAAATGGCTTTAGTTTAATCGAATTAATGGTCGCAGTAGTCATTCTGGCTTTGGTCATATTTGGAATATTTTTAGCCTTTACTACAGGTTTTCAGGGAATGGCTGATGCACGCGATAGGACCGTGGCAACTAACTATGCCCGTGAAGCAATGGAAGATGTTAAAAATATGGATTTTGAATATATAGCATCCATACCTTTAGAAGATATAGGTGGGACAAAATATACAAGAGAAGTAAGTGTAGAAGAAAACATTGAAGGAAGCCCCAACTTAAAAAAAATAACTGTTCGAGTATTTTGGGATAAAAGAAATGGTGAAAGTTTAAACATTGAAACTTCCATGTTGATAAATAAAATCGAATTCCTTCCTGGTGTTGCTTCTAAATTATTACTTTATGTTACTCCTTATAATATAATTTTACCAAATGAAGGCTCTGTAAATTTAATTGCCGTAGTGAAAGATGCAAAAGGGAATACTGTAACTAATTGGAATGAAGATATTACTTTCTCTATTATGAATGTAACATGCCCAGTAGGAGCAAATATAACCTGTTATTTAAAAAATGATGAAGAGGTAACTGGTCAAACAATGGCAATAGAACCTATCAATGGAACTGCAACAGTAATGTTATATACAGGTGATACAAATGTTTTAGATGCAGACGAAATAGGAAATATTGAAGTAAGTGCTACAATATCAAGCGTTGAGACTGGTACATTCAGTGATAGTGTTAATATTAAAGTTACTCAAGGAGCAGTAAAAATAGGTTTAACTTCCTATGATGAATCCATAAAAATAAATGAAAGCACTACTATAAATGCTGAATTACAAGACGCAAATGGTGATAAAGTTTTAGAAGGTGAAGCTGAAATATTTTTTAATGTTTCAGGAGACGGTACTCTTGCTGAACCTTTAAACAGAACTACAATGGATCAACAGACATCAATAATCTTAACCGCAAGTAATGCTCCTGGAGTAGCTACTGTGACTGCAAGTGCTAATAATTTATTATCTGATTCCTTGCCTATTTTTATTACCGGTCCACCGTTTTCTATCTTTGTTTCAGTAAGTCCAAATCATATATATACGGACCAATTTTCTTTAGTTACTGCTACATTAAAGGATATTAATGGTGTAACGGTAGATGCTGAAAGTGATGTTAATATTAGTTTTTCACTTTCACTTGATTTGGGTGAATTTACAGATAATTCGATTACTATTTCCTCAGGGAATCCTTCGGGCAGCACAACTTTTACTCCCACCGGAATCGGGAATAGCACAATTCAAGCTCAAGCTACTGATGCCGAATTGATTGATGGGGAGGCAGCGATAACTATTGATAGTGCACTTGTGGCAGACCATATTGAAGTAAGTGCAGAACCTACCAGCATTAAAGCAGGCGGGAGTACTCCATCAATTATTACAGCCGTTATAAAAAGTGCTGAACCTGAAAATGCTACGGTTTATAATTACACTGGAGACATTTTCTTTGAGACTACTGAAGGCAGCTTTTCTGCGACTGATTCAGGAAAAAATGAAATTTGGAGCTACGATACTGATGTTATTATTTATCAGAATGGTGTAGTGAAGGTAAATTTGTATTCCCATTTCGGTGATACCTCCGAACCTGCAAGTATCACCGTCACCTCAGTTGGATTAACCGAAGGAACCGTGGAAGTTGGTTTTTATGTTGAAGCTGACCATATTGAGCTGACCTCAGATGATGACACAATAGATTCCTTTGGTGTGCTAGATGATACTTGTACCATTACCGCTACTATCATGGATGGAGGAAGTATGGTTGAAAATTATATCGGAACAGTCATTTTTTCCATTGTTGACGGAGAAAATAACGGTCAATTTATTCCTTCGGGAAGCACAATCGTTACAGTAGTTAACGGGACGGCATCCATTGATTTACGCGGCAAATGCCCAGTTCCAGTTGGTGGTGATGTC
Source organism: uncultured Atribacterota bacterium (assembly GCA_964567215.1). Taxonomy (GTDB): domain Bacteria; phylum Atribacterota; class Phoenicimicrobiia; order Phoenicimicrobiales; family Phoenicimicrobiaceae; genus JAYEGH01. The sequence goes on from CAZMLS010000048.1 coordinate 2,144, forward strand.
GTTGTCCATGCTGTATCCACTTTCGGTGAAACTGAAATTAGCAGCGAATCAGATCAGTCCTCAGATCTGTCCATTAATGTCACAGGCGGTGCAGGAAGAAGTATTAATCTGGTGTCAGGGAGTTTGCAGCAGCCTTCCAAGAATGAAGTTATTTTCGAAATAAACAACACGGGAGTAGCTTTAAAGATATACAATTTGCAGGTAACCTGTGTTACTGATGAAAAATTAACCGAAATAAAAATTGGTACCAACATCGTATACTCCGGAAGTGTCAGTGATGGAGATGTTGTATACATAACACCGACTGTTTTATCAAGCGGAGCTCATGAGATTTACTTTGGTTATACTAAAAAAGTTGATAATAACAACTTTGAAATCATATTCAATGCAGAACCTGATTGCGAATTATTCACGACTATCGAATTTTCAACAATACAATAAATAAAACGGAACAGAAAATGAAAAAAAATAATATCTTAAAAAATATAAACAAAAAAGGTTTTAGTCTAATTGAACTGATGGTGGTAGTGGTTATCTTAGGATTGATGGTTTTAGGATTGGTAACATTTTTTACTGGTGGAGTAAGGTCCTGGATATCCGGCCAAAGCCAGCTCGAAGCCCAGCGAAATGCCCGACAGGCAATGGATATAATGGTTCGAGAAATTAGAGAAGCGGATTATGTTGAGAATAGTTCAACATCTAGTTTTATTGATTTTCATACGCCTTTTCATGGAACTATTTCTTATTTATTATCAGGAGGTAGCGATTTGAAAAGAGATAGCAACACGATGATTAGTAATGTGCAAAGTCTAGCTTTTTCATATTTTGATAATAGCGGTAATCAGATTGATTCATCTGACTCTGATAAAAAATCTAAAGTATCCAAAGTACATATTGATTTACAAGTAAATGTCGATCAGGATAGTAACCCTGATATAACTTTAAATAGCGATATTGATTTAAGAAATTATAATTTATAGTAAGAGTTTATTAAAAAAATAATAGATAGGTGAGACGCCTGTACTACGATTCTTAAATAAATAATTGGACAATGGAACAATTGGAAAATTGAAAGATTTATTTAATTTTAAGGAGTGATATTTATGAAAGAGAATAAAAAAAAATATAAATTAAAAAATTTATTTATAAATCAAAAAGGAATGGCACTTTTAGCTACTTTAATCTTTACTTTTGTATTAGTATCTTTAGGGGCTGCCTTGCTGACAATGACTAATAATGATTCAAAATTATCTACTTTACAAAGAGAATCTACAAGAGCTTTTTATTTGGCGGAAACTGGTATTGAGAAAGCCCTATGGTATATTAATTTCTCACCGGACAATGCAGAAGGATTAGATTGGAGAACTACGGAAGCAGATCCTTATATCGGAGGAAGCTCGGATGAATCTTTTGGAGTTGTAGTTACCACTGATGAGACTGATGTTGATGGCGAGGCCACTAAAATTAGCTTTATTTCTACTGGTAGAGTGGATAAAGGTGGGGAGTATAATAAAGGAACTCGAAAAATAGAAGTAAAGTTGATTAAAGGGATAGCACAAAATAATTTCCTAGCTTATAATTACGCAATATTTACAGATGAGGATATGACCATTAACGGAAATATCTATGTTAACGGAGATATTCATTCCAACGGTGATATTGATGTCAACGGCACATCTTTCGACTTGGTAAACGGTACGGCATCTGCTGAAGGAACAGTATATGATTTTCCGGATGGCCTTAGTAGCGCGGATCATCAGGATGTTCCTGTTATTGATTTTGAATATTACAAGAATATTGCAACTGGTGTTTCAGACCCGGATGGAATTGGCGGGCACTATTACGGGGACGGCAATAACTTGATCATTGACAGTGATAGGACCTTAAACGGAATCCATTTTGTGGATGGAAATATCATTATAAAGCCACCCCTCGACCTATTAACTATTGAAGACGGGGCACTATTTGCTACAGGGACTATTAGTACCCAAGGTGGTTGTGATATAGAGATCGTACATAATGTGGGATATGATAATCCGTTAGCCATCATCGCAGATGGAGATATTACCATGGGAGGTAATGTGCACGGTGAGGGAGTCATACAGACAAATGGTGCTTTCACCTTGAACGGAACGATAAATATCCAGGAAGGCGCAGTTGTAGCAGAAGATGGTGTATTCAACGGTGGAGGAGGAACTATGAATATAGTTTATGATAATGGATTACAGGAAGATGTTGTCCCCGGTACCGGAATAGAAATATGGAAAAAAACCTCCTGGCAAGAGGTCTATTAAATATTTTTAAAATATTTTTAAAAAAAAGAAGGATTTCACAAAGTTGTGTAGAATATATAAAAACAGTGATTCTGAAACGGTGTATAGCATTGAGTATATAGTATCGAGTTAAGAAAGAAAACAAAATAGAAAAATAGAAGATAGTATCGAGTAAAACAAAAGAAAAAATATAAAAAAGATAAAATAGTATATAAT
>CAZMLS010000048.1:4732-11822 GCA_964567215.1 uncultured Atribacterota bacterium
GCGGGAATGACAAATTAGAAACGGGAATGACAGGAGGGGAAGAATACACCCCCACCTTAATCCTCCCCCCTCAAGGGGGAGGAAATATAAGGAATAACAAAAGAAACGACAGGAAGACAGAGAAGAAATAAGGAGTAGATATGTTTGCAATAGATTTTGGTGCACGTTCAATTAAAGTAGCTAAATTATTAAAAAGTGGCAGTGGTTATGAACTTGATAATTATGGTGCAGCTTTTAGTCCTGAAGATGGAATAATTCATGGAGAAATTATAAATCCTATTGGAGTTGCTGATGTTTTAGGAGATTTATTAAGAGAAGTCGGAATAAGAGATAAAAAGGTATTGATTGCAATTACCGGACAAAAAGTAATAGTACGGGAAATTACCCTTCCTCCAATGGAAGACAAAGAATTAATGGGTGGAGTAATGTGGGAAGCTCCCAAATATGTACCCTATGACTTAGATGAAGCTATTATCGATGCTAAGAAAATAGAGGAATTTACTGAAAAAGATGGCAATAAGATGATGAGGATTCTTCTGGTAGCTACACCGAAAAATATTGTTCAACCCTACATGGAAGTATTAAAAAAAGTAAGATTAATTCCGAAAGTAGTAGACATAGTATCTTCTGCTAATATCAGAACCTTCAGCAATTATTTATTCGATGAAGTAGAAGAAAAAAAAGATGGCTCTTTGATTAATGTTATTTTATCAATTGGAGCAAGCAATACAAACATCACATTGGCAGAAAATAATAATCTGAAATTTACCAGAGATATTCTAATCGGAGGGAACGATATTACCAAAGCAATAGCAAAATCTTTAAATATTAGTTTTACAGAAGCAGAAAAAGTAAAAAGAGAAACCAGGATAGCATTTGGAAAAGAAGAAGAGGGAGAAGAGAATAAGGAAAAGAAAGAAAATGAAGCAGAGAAAATTATCCTTAAAATATTGAATCAAATAACTAAAGAAGTGCGTAAATCATTAAGCTATTATAAAACACAAAGTCAAAAAGTAAAATATAATAAGATGATATTATGCGGCGGTTGTGCTAATATTAAAAATATAGATAAATTTTTAAGCGAACAAATTGAAATACCAATGATTATTGGTGATCCGCTAGAAGGTATAGGTGTTAATGAAGGATCATTTGATATGAAAAGATTGAATAAATTAAAACAATCATTAGCTACAGTCATCGGATTAGCCAAGAGAGAAAGGTAAGAAATGAAAAATATTAATCTTCTCCCAATTGAATATCGGGAAAAAGAAAAATTTAGTATTAGAAGAGTAATAATTATTTTGTTTTTTGTTCTTTTAGCCTTTGCTTCCGTTTATCTTTATTATTCTTTAGAATTAGAGATTGATTACAAAGAAACTCAACTGAAAATTATGAAAATTGAATTAGCAAGATTGGAAAAAATAATCAAAGAGGTTAAAAATTTAGAAAAAGATAAAAAAGTAGTAGAAGATAGAATCAACGTTATTGAAGGATTAATTGCTAATCAATCGCATTTGTCCAGGGTATTAGGAGAATTTAGTGCTTCTATACTTGATGAGGTATGGATAGATAATCTATCTTTGAATACAAATCAAACTTTTAGCTTTGCAGCACATACCTTTAACAATTATCTCATTGCTAAATATATGGTTGCTTTAAAAGATGAACCTGCTTTTGAAAATATTGAACTTGCCAGTGTTCAAAAAAGTAAAATAAAAGAAGAAGATCAGGATGTGGAGATAGTCAACTTTAAATTATCAGGGGTATTTTTAAAAAATATTGAAAAAGAAGGAAAGTAAAGAATGACAAAAGAAAAAATAGAGGTATTTTTTAGATGAAATTATCTAAGGGAACGGTAGTATTTATAATAATAGTGTTGGTAGCTATTTTTGCTTATGTTAATTATACTTATATCTATATCCCAAGAAGACAGATAATTGAACAATTGGATAGAGATATTGAAATTACAGCTGAAAAGATTGCCGAAGGGAGAAGAATTGCGGCAAGGCTTGAACCTTTAAAGATAGAGTACGCTGCTTTAAAGGAAAAATTAGCATTTCTGGAAGTAATGCTTCCTAAAGAAAAAGAGATACCTGATCTATTAGTCATGATCCAAGATACCTTAACTGAATTCAATGTTGATTGGACCAATTTTACTCCCCAGAATATTTCCTGGCAAAAAGATAATATCTATGGAAATATGCCCATGTCCATGAGTTTAACTGCTAATTATTATGATTTAATAGCTTATTTGGATAGAATCGAGCATTTACCAAGAATTATTGATGCAAAATCATTGAGGTTATCTAAGTCAGGACAAGATGTCGATAAATTAAATATTTCCTTGAGTATGTTTACCTATGTTCTAAGAAAAGAGGCTGTTAAATAAAGTGAAAAAAATATCATTTAAAAATATATTTAAAAAATCAGAAACTGGTAAAAAGACCGGAAAGGGAAAGACCATATTACTTATTCTTGTTATTTTGCTTATCGCAGCGGGCGCCTATTTAGGATATCCTCTATTATTTCCGGAGAAAACGACAGCCCCGTCGGTAGTAGAAAAAACAGCTTCCGATACTGCTCCAATAAAAACCATTTCAGAAGCAAAAAGTGAACCGGTAGAAAAAGTGAAAACGCAATTTGATATAGAGGTTGAACAAAGAGAAAAAGGTTATGAAAATAAGATATTTACTTATAAACCATATGAAGCACCAAGCAATAGAAATCCATTTCAAAAAGTAAGCAATTTTTATACTTCAGAATTAATTGCAAGTGAAGAAGAAGCAGGGGAAGAACAGGGAGGAGCAATAAAATTTCCTAAACCTGAATTGCCACCCGGAACCCTGCTGACCGGCATTATAGATTCTCCTGATAAGAAAATAGCCATTATCGAAATGAATGAGGAGACATACATTGCAAAATTATACGATATATTATCAGATAGATATATTGTAAAAGAGATAAAAAAGGATGAAGTTGTCATTGATGTTAACGGATACCTTTTTTCATTAAAAATAGGAGGTGAGGATTTAGCAGATGAATTATAAAAACAAAAAAGGAAATATATTATTTTTTATTTTGATCTTATTCTTAATAATTTCATTTGTAGTAAACGCAAATTCTCAATGTATTTCTTTCACGAATATTTGGTATAAAAAAATGCCGAATTTTACACATCTTACCATTAAGGCAAGTGAGGATATTTCAGAATATGAAGTGTCTTATATGGATAACCCGGAAAGGATAATCATTGATGTTAAAAATGCAATTTATACAATTGAAGAATTAAGTAAAAATATATTATTCTTGAATATGGGAGAAGTAAAACAGGTCAGATGCGGACAGTTGGAAATTGAACCTGTTCCTATCGTTAGATTTGTTGTGGATTTATTCCAAAAAGCAGATTATGAAGTTACCTTATCTGCTGAAAATCGATTAATCTATATCGATGTATATGATTATGACGAATTTAAGGCACCTGAAGAACAAGTATTTACTGTAACTCCGGTAAAGGGTGAAGATATAAAGATTGAAAAAGAAGAAGAGCTGAAAATTTCTATTTTAGATATCTATACCCAACCTGTCAATTTAAATATTTTCGAGGAAGACATTGTCAATGTTATCAGAGGTTTATCTGAACTTACCGGAATAGATATGATGTTGGATGATTCAGTTACCGGTTTATTGACCCTTAATCTTTCCAATAAAACTTTTAGGGAAGCAATCGAATTAATTTTAATGAATAAGGGATTAGATTATACTGAAGTCAGTGATACATTAATTATTGCTTCAAAAGATATCATTCAAGGATATGTAAAACCTGTTACTAAAATAATTGAGTTGAAGAATGCGAGTGCTGAAGTAGCCAAGGGAATACTGGATGGATATAAGGCAGAAGGGGCAAAAATTAATATTGTTGCCGATACAAGAATGAATACTTTAATCCTTGAAGGAACAGAAGAAGAGATCCAAAAGGTTATCAATCTGCTCCCAACTATTGATACCGAGCTATTAACCAGGACTTTTAAAATTGATAATGCTATTGAAAAAGAGGAAATTGACGCTATAAAAAGTATGTTGACGATTATTGTTCCTGAAGAAGATAGGATAAATATAGATAGTAGACAAAGTGAAATTATCGTAAAAGGCTCACAAGAAGAGCTGGATAATGTAGCTACAATGATTGTTGGATTAGATAAACGAGCACCCCAGATAATGTTAGAAGCGAAAATAGTTGAAATTATTCTAGACGATGAAAAAGATTTAGGAATTAGATGGACGAGTGGAGGGAACGAAGGCCAAATTAGCATTGGTGAAATTACTTTGGGAGGTTCTTTTGAAAGAAGCGGCTTGATTGAAGCAACCTTAAAGGCATTACAGTCAGAAGCAAAGACAAATATTTTATCTAATCCGAAAGTTCTAACTTTAGATGGCAAGGAAGGTTATATGAAGTCTACCACTGATATTCCTATTTTAGAAGAAAGGGAAAGTGATGGGGTAGTTGTACAAACTGTGACTTGGAAACCTGTAGGAATTGAATTAACAATCACTCCAAGATTAAGTGCAGATGAATACATTACAATGAATGTAGTTACATCGGTTAAATCTCTTGGAACGGAATTTATTCAGGGTTATCCCGTAATTAATGATCGTAGCGAAACAGCAGTAATTAGAGCCAAATTAGGTGTAACTACAGTAATAGGTGGATTAATAAGTTCGGAGGATATAAAAACTATTACTACAATACCGATATTGGGAAAAATTCCTATATTTGGTGAATTATTTAAATTTACACACACCACAAATAAAAAAAGCGAAATAATTATTCTGATTACTACTCACTTAATAGAATATTAATATTTAAGTCATTCCCACAGTTATCTGTCATTCCCGCGCAGGCGGGAATCCAGAACGATGTGAGTGTGAAGTAATTTCTGTCATTGCGAGAAGTGAAATAAGCCTGCCCCTGCGAAGGCAGGGGAAGCAATCTCGTAAATTTAGATAAATAAAGGGAGGGCAAGGTATTGCAAAATATAAACAAAAAGAATTTATACAAATTATTGTTCATAATAATAATTTTAGGGTTTATAGTGTCACTGGTGGGGTGTAACTGGCTTTCATTAGGCTTGTTAAATGTCTTTGACCCTCAGGCACAGATAAGAGTAAATTACAAATTGGATGGAGTTACTACACAAGGAACAGCAGATATTAGTTTTGGTATATTTTCTCTAAATGAAGCAGAATTTATTGGAACAGGCTTCCTTTTTGAATATTATAATGAAGGAGTTAAAATTACTGATCCTGAGTTATCAAGAATGGTGGGAGCAACTTTTTATGTACCCCCATATCCATTAAGTAGTTTTGAGAAACCTGTTTCAATTGAATTCCCTCTTTATTTCCAAGATGTATTGGATTATATGACTTTGCATCCTCTGATTGTTGAAATTACTTCTACTATTACTGTGATAGGAACAGATGGTGCTGATCATGATATTTCTAAAACTATTACTTTTGATTTACCAACAATTTTACCTGGAATAGATTTTATACCGCCTGTGGCTAGAATAGTCACTGATCCCTTGTCACCGAGTGGCTATATTCCACTAACAATTACATTTGATGGTTCTCAGTCTTGTGATAAGAGAAATGAAAATTCTGAATGTGATCCTAATGGAATTAAATCTTTCCTATGGAATTTTGGTGATGGTACAACTTCAACTTCTGTGGTAGTTTCTCATGCTTATGATACGCCAGGTTCTTATCTGGTAACACTCACTGTAACTGATTATTTTGATAATCAAGATATTGCGACAGTCACTGTCGCTGCCGGCGATTCGGCTGGACCAACTGCAGCGATTGAAATTAAACAGGATCCACCATACATAATAGACCAAAATATTACCTTTGATGGTACAGATTCAGCAGTCAGTGAGGATTGTGGTTGTGGTACAACGATCGTAAGCTATGAATGGGATTTTGGTGATGGTGAAACCGATTCTGGTTCTATTGTGAATCATACTTATGTTACAGTAGGTACCTATACCGTTACACTAACGGTAACAGATTCAAACGGTAAATCTGCCGTAACCGTTACTTCTGTTACCGTAATAACTATAATTTAATTTTAATATATCTAAAATAGATAATAAATATAAATAGGTAAAGACAGTTTTTTCATCAAATTGTCTTTACCTATTTTTTTTAATTTGATCTTATATTTTTATAAATATGTATGTTAGAATAACGCATTTTTTCCTCACACTAACAGATAGGTCTTTATTTATAAGAGTTTTAACTATTTTTAGAAAGAAAGAATTCATAAATCTCTGAAACCCTTTGTTTATAAGGGTTTCAGGGGAAAAACGCAAATAAAGCCTTTTTAAAGCCTTATTTTCCAAAAAAAGTGGAAATTACTACCGTGATTTTAAGGTATTTTGACCACTTTAAAATCTTAGAACCCTTATAAATAGCAACTTTTAGATTTTAAAGTAATGAATTTTTAGCTAAAATATCGTAATTATTTAAAGGGTAAATTATCTATTTTAAAAAATTATTCGAATAAAGGCACTTTTCGTGATGATTCGCTAAAACCCTTGCTATACAAGGTTTCCACGCAGCTATTTTAGATTTAAAATCATCAATAATTAATTAAAAAATATACCATTTGTGCTGAAAACACTTTTAATATAAGGGTTTTGTTTGTATATAAATAAATCAGAGTTGGTAATAATATAGACAGATGAGAAGCCTTTCCTAAGCTTTAAAGAGGTAATTGATTATTATATGGAGAGAAATATGAATAATTTATATACTGCTGTCAAAAAATATGGAAATTGGTGGATTGGGGTTGGTATTAGAAAGCAACCTGTCCTTTTTTTATTATTGCGGGTTCGATGAATCGAACCCTAAAAGAAGCTTTAGAATTTTAATATGAGATTAGAGATATTTTAGCAATAAAGATTTGCAAAAATTTAGACGTTTCCACAATCCCACTTGACATATTTCCCACCATAGACTATATTAGGTAAGCATTCCTCCCGACTTCCGCACTTTTTTCCCTCCTCAAAGACAAAATTCCAATAGAATAAAG
>CAZMLS010000049.1:0-11667 GCA_964567215.1 uncultured Atribacterota bacterium
CATTATAATAACAATAATGATAATTGAGAAAAAAAACTGCCATCCCGTTTTAAGGATATTTAAAGCTGGCTCTACTGTCATGGTGTTATCAACGGAAATATTATATTTTTTTGCTTCGAAATGAATAAAAGTAAAAAGAGTAATATAATATAAAACAATTGGTATTGTTGCCACAGAGATAATTGTTAAATAGGGAATTTGGGTGAATTCTACCATTATAAAGGCGACAGCTCCCATAATAGGAGGCATTATTTGTCCACCTGTAGAAGCGGCTGCTTCAATGGCTCCAGCTACATGAGGTTTATATCCAATTCTCTTCATCATTGGTATGGTAAAAACACCAGTAGATGAAACATTGGCAATTGCACTTCCCGAAATAGAACCCAACAATGCACTTCCTAGAACAGCAGCCTTTGCAGGTCCACCAACAGTATTTTTAGTTAAAGAAAAGGATAATTTGATGAAAAATTCACCGGCTCCGGTTTTTTCCAGGAAAGCTCCAAGTAAAATAAATGGTATAACGTAAATAATCATAACCCTTGTTGCTATACCGTAATAACCTTCTAATCCACAATAAACCTGACTGATAATTGTTTTAATATAGAACCCGGAATGCCCGAACTGTCCGGGTATAAAGTTTCCGAAAAGAGTATAAAGAATAATGACTGAAGCGGTAATTGTTAAAGTCCAACCAATAACACGCCTTCCAATATCTAAACCAATAATAATCATGATAATGCCGAAAACAATATCATAAGGAGTTAATAAGCTTAATCTCATAAATCTTGCATAGGGATTATACATGGTATAGATGGAACCAGAAATAGATAATATAATAATAATGATATCAGCCACTGATATCTTCACCAGAGAGGATTTTTTATTAAAAGGAAATATGATAGCACACATGACAAATATCATCATTAAATACAAGGATCTTTTAATGATGATATCGAAAGTTGGATTAATAGTCCAATACATGACCAAAATTGAGATAAGAGCTAATCCTGCATTAACAAAATGTTGCCCATTTCTCTGAAACTTTCTTTCTATTACTTTTAAGTTATCTTGAACGCCATCAGAATTATTCGTATTGGATTTGTATCCATTTAGACTCCTTTTATCTATCATGATTATTCTCCTAAAATACCAGACAAGTTAAGTGATTATAGTTCATTGTTTATTGCGATAATACTACAAGTTTACAAAGGAAGCTCTTGAACAACTAAGGTTTTTGAGCTTCCTTTGTAAAGACAGAATTTAATCTATCAAACCTACTTCTTTGAAAAATTTTTCTGCTCCCGGATGGAGAGGAATAGGGTTCCATTTGGCAGCATTTTCAAGAGAAATGCCCTTTGCTGCTGGATGAACTGTTGCTAGATATTCCAAGCCTTCCGTACTGTAGATAGCTTTTACCATATTGTATACAAGTTCGTCAGGAAGGTCCATACTACAAGCCCACATTGCTCCCATGCCTACAGTTTCAACATCTTCAACTATATTCTTATAAGTGCCTGCTGGAATAGTCATTGGTAGATATTCCGGGCTTGCTTCGATTAATTTTTCCCGATATCCAGGTGCAAACTGAATGATTTGAATATCGTTCGTCAAAGAAAGCTCTGTAATGGATGATGTTGGAATAGCTGCAATTTCCATCACGACATCTATTTGTCCCATTTTTAAAGCTTCCATAGCAGCGCTTCCAGGTAAAAAAACTATTTTCTTAAAATCTTTTTCCGGATCCAAACCATGTATTTTAACCCAATCGTAAAATAATCGATGCATTGAACCACCTGGTGAACCTACGCAAACATTTTTGTTTTTTAAATCTAGATAAGTCTTAATTCCACTTTTCTTAAGGGAATAGGGTTGTCCCCAATTTGCGAATAAAATTCCCATTCCGCGCATTTTATTAAATTTATGGTCATATGGTGGTAGGCCCATAAAAGCTTTATAAGAATCGCCGGTACTTACTAGGCCAATATCTGCCTCTCCACTATCCAAGCGATTTATATTTTCATCAACACCCCCGGAAGTTGCTGCTGTAACCTCAATATCTTTTACATTTTTTGAAATATAAGCAGCAATTCCACCGCCTATTGGATAGAATCCTCCGCCCATTGCGCCGGTTGAGATGGATAAACGAGTTGTGTCTTCTGCCCATACGTTTTGAATACCAAAAAGAAAAGTAGATATTAAAATTAATAAAAAAACTTTCTTAAACAAATTCATTTTTTAAACCTCCTATTTTTCATGTTTATATTTTTCTTACTTATTTTATATTAATATATTCACCTTCTTGTGACGCTAATTTTACTTAATGAAAAATCCCTTACTGTGTTTTCTTTATTAAATGATTTAAAATATTTATAGTATTTGATAAAATGCATGGACTGTACTTATTAGGAGTTAATAAAAAAACTCTTCGTTCCTAATTTACGGTATTAGGGGCGGAGAGTTTTCCCGCGGTGCCACCCTGATTGGGTTTGATGATCAAATTTTACCAAATCTTCATTATCAAACTCCACTCAATAAAATATACAGGCATATATTTTTATCTTTAAAAAACAAAAAAACCTTTCATCTCCAAGAGACGAAAGGTCACTTCCGTGGTGCCACTCTAATAGGTTTTTAATTATATAAAATCCTAACTTAACGAGCATACGGGTACTAGATATATACCGATACACTTTTCCTGCTCACGGTGGAAAGGGCCGTCAATGCATACTTGGATAATTAAATCCTTTCAGCTTGAAGCTTGTGAGTCCACTTTGCAGATTTTAAATTCTTTTGTCGTTTCTCAGCTGCCACGACTCTCTGTAGAATTTGATGATCTGCTACTTCTCTCACAAATTGCTTTTAATCATTATTTCAATTTTTAGAATTATAACATAACTTTTCAAGTCCGGTCAATAATATTTTTTTATATATGTAATTAATCTGTGATATTGTCACCTTAAAATTAATCAGTAATAATGTCACTATGAAAAAGGTGAGATATCTCCTTTTAGAATAATTCATTAAATTGTATAGTTATTTAAAAGTCATGTTTTAAAAAATTGACACCAGTCATATTACATATTATCATAATAATGCATGATATAATTGGCTGACTATGCTAGGGTTAATGATTATTTAATCCAAAGCTTTTTATTCTAGAAAAAAGATCAAATGATACTTATTTTCTGTTGTATAGACAGATAAGCAACTTTTTAGTTTATTAAGTGAATCAGTAAAAAGGAGTAAAAAAAATGTTTTTATTTGGAAATGGAACAGTAATAACCTTTGATAAAGATTCGAGAGTTATCTATCATGGTGGGGTAGTCATTGAAGAAAAAGAAATTATAGAAATCGGAGACACAAATGGATTACGATTGAAGTATCCTCAAGCTGACTATAAAGACGTTCATGGGAAAATCATTATGCCGGGAATGATCAACGCACACATGCATCTCTACAGTACTTTTGCCCGGGGAATGGATATAAAAACCGATCAGCCACCTAAAAATTTTACAGAAATATTAGAAAAAATCTGGTGGAGGTTGGATAAAGGATTAAACGAAAAAGATATCTATTATAGTGCCATATATCCATTAATGGATTGTATAAAAAAAGGAGTTACCACCATTTTTGATCATCATGCAAGCAGTAATCTGATTGAAGGTAGTTTGGATATTATTGCTGAAGCAGTCGAGCAATCAGGAATAAGGGCAAATTTAGCTTATGAAGTAAGTGATCGAGATGGACATGAAAAAGGTTTGGCCGGATTGAAAGAAAATGAACGGTTTATAAAAAAGATACAGAAAGAAAATAAAAATAATTTAAGGGGAATGATAGGCCTTCATGCATCCTTTACCCTCAATAACGATACACTTACCCGGGCAGCAAATTTAGCTGATGAGCTGGAAACCCCTTTTCATATTCACGTTGCTGAAGGTAAAGCTGATGTATATGATAGTAGAACTCGTGGATATAAAGGTGTAGCTGAACGCCTTGAACGTTTTAGGATACTGCGACCGGGTACTTTAGCCATTCATGGAGTCCACCTTCAGGAAGAAGAATTGGATTTGCTAAAAAAGAACAACACTTATCTTATTCATAATCCTGAATCCAACATGGGCAATGCGGTAGGGGTTGCAGCGGTAAAAACCGCATTGGATAAAGAAATCATTGTGGGATTAGGAACAGACGGATATACTTCAGATATGTTTGAATCGATTAAAATTGCCAATCTTCTTCAAAAACATACATTGCATGATCCTCAGGCAGGTTGGAGCGAAATATTTAAAATTGCTTTTTCCAATAATCGTGATATTGCCCAAAGATATTTTGGGCAGATGCTTGGAACCTTAAAGGCCGGTGCTGCGGCTGATATCATTGTTGTAGATTATTATCCGCCATCACCTATCACAAGTAAAAATATCTATTCTCATATTCTATTTGGAATCAGCGGAGATATGGTAGATACAACCATAGTGCGGGGAAAAATACTCATGGAAAATCGAAAGATAAAAATTCTGGATTATGAAAAGATAGCTTCAAAAACAAAAGAACAGGCAAAAAAATTCTGGAAGCGTTTTTAAGTTACCATTCTTAATCATAATTAAAATAAGAGATAATATTTTATATTATTTATTAAAAAAAACCAGCTGAAGGCATTTCGATTATTTTTTCAAAACAAAACCAAGGGAAGTCTTAAAAATACATAATAAAAAAAATAAAAAAATATTGAGAAAAAGCTTGACATTTTTTAAAAAAGTGCTATAATTTCTTTGGTTTGAATTGTAAAAAGATTTTTTTACTAAATTAACAAACAATACAACAATCTTTTTCATAATTATACCTCCTTTAAAAGGCCTGCTTTACATATAATAAAGCAGGCCTTATTTTTTTGGCATACTAACCATATATCTTCATAAAATTAATTAAGATTTATATTTTTTATCTATAAAAAAGGATTTTCCGGTGTTTAGTAGTAGAATAAGTCATAGAGGGTTCTGGATTGAACCAACAAGTTTTTAAAAGAGGTATTAAAGAAATTAAAAAATTAAATATTATTATTGTTTTAATGATTTTCGTAAATATATTTTACTTTTTGATAGCTTCCCCGGCAAAATGTAAATTTTATGTTATAAAGGATATAAATGGCAATATTATTAGATTTACTTCGCAAAATCAAATTTCCAGTCAAGATAAGGTTGCCGGCTATACTATTACAGAAAAATACGCTAACTCTGAAAATGAAAATGACCCCTATGGTTTTAATAGTATTGACTGGAAAAAAATGACATTAAAAGCCAAAGAAATAGAAGAGGCAATAAGCGGGAAAAAAGAGAAGAATTTACCTTATCCTGAATTTTCGATAATAGCAACTGCTTATACTCCTCATGAAAGATGCTGTTACCCTTATGCTGATGGTTTTACTTCAACGCATTATAAGGCCGGCTACAAAAGTGTGGCTATCGATCCCGAATACGGCATGTTCTTCTATGGAGATGTATTGTACATTGAAGGTTATGGAATTGGCCTTGCTAATGATTGCGGAAGTGCTATTAAAGGTAAAAGAATCGATGTATGTTTTGACCTGGGAGATGAAAAAAAGGCAATGGATTGGGGAAGGAAAAAAGTAAGAGTATGGGTCTTAAAAAGAGGAAAGGAATAGAAATCTAAAGTAATGTTATATCCATTATTTACAGGTCTATATATATTATGTTGGAAGCATTGAATGAAGCATCTTCCAGTAAAGCCGATTTGATGATAAAACCAGAATATAGAGGCCCTTTCGGGTTTGATATAGACAAAGAAGAACGATTAAAATTAATCAAACTTGGAGAAGATGAAACCAGAAAAATGATTCCATTATTAAGGTCATTGATAAAATCCTATTAATTACAAGATGTGTTTCTCTGATATTTCAAATATTGTTAACATGAAAAACGATATGTACCTAAAGTTCATTTTTTAAAATAAATTATTTTGCAGGTAAAAGGGCGAAAAGAGTAATTAAACAGGGTACTGAAACTATTGCTTTTTCCCCGAGCGTTTGTTATATTTATAACAATGACAATATAAATAAGGAACAAAATTCGGGAAGAAAAACATAAAAATATTCGAAGAGCATGACCAGAAATAGACTAATTTACTGTATTCAACGTTATAAGGTTTTGTAGAGCCGAAACATCCTGCAAGAACAACCAGTGATGTAATAGATAATACAAATATAGCCCTGTTACAAGCAGGTATAAAGGAGTAGCTTTGGACAATTCAGAAGGTTATGCAATTGAATTACGCGGAATCGTCAAGCGTTTTCCCGGTGTAGTTGCCAACGATGGTATCGATCTTAAAGTTCATCGTGGTGAGATTCACTGCCTCCTCGGAGAGAACGGTGCGGGTAAAACAACCCTAATGCGTATCCTCTATGGCCTCTATCGACCCGATGAAGGGGAAATTATCTTAAATGGTCAATCGGTCCAGATGACTTCTCCG
Organism: uncultured Atribacterota bacterium; assembly: GCA_964567215.1. Lineage (GTDB taxonomy): Bacteria > Atribacterota > Phoenicimicrobiia > Phoenicimicrobiales > Phoenicimicrobiaceae > JAYEGH01. The sequence continues at coordinate 6,487 of CAZMLS010000049.1, forward strand.
CGGGCTGCACTCAATAACCATATCGGTATGGTCCACCAACACTTCCGACTCGTTCCTACATTATCTGTGGAGGAGAATATCGTTCTTGGTCTAGACGAGGGAACCGGACCATTTATGAATTTTCATAAAACACGCCAAAAGATCTCGGCGATTGCCGGGGAGTATGGCTTATCGATTGATCCACAGGCAAAGATTTGGCAACTGTCGGTGGGTCAACAGCAGCGAGTGGAAATCTTAAAGGCGTTGTACCGTGAGGTCGATATACTGATTATGGATGAGCCAACGAGCGTTCTTACTCCTCAAGAGGTCAGTCAATTATTTACCACTTTGCGTACCCTGGTAGATGACGGGTTGACTATTATTTTTATTACACACAAACTTGATGAAGTGATACAAGTGAGTAATCGGGTGACAGTACTGCGAAAAGGGAAAGCCGTATCGACTCTTTCTACCGCTGAGACGGACAAACCTGGTTTGGCCAGGTTAATGGTCGGCCGCGAGGTCGTATTCCAGCTGGAGAAAAGCCCATTAAAGCGAAGAGAAAAACTACTTGAAGTGAATGGCCTGTATGCGCTGAGCGACCGTAAGCTCCCGGCACTTCGTGGGGTGTCATTCGATCTCTTCGGTGGAGAAATTCTTGGTGTAGCCGGGGTATCAGGAAATGGGCAATACGAACTTGCCGAGGTACTTACCGGATTGCGTAAGTCGACAAAGGGACGGATATTATTAGGGAGGAAAGAAGTTACTAATTGTTCCGCACGAAAGATGTATGACCTTAAAGTTGCTCACATCCCGGCAGAGAGAATCAGGATGGGGATTGTCCCCGCTCTGAGTATTCGCGAAAATCTAATTCTGAAAAAATATCGTCACCATCCTTTTTCTCACAGGGAGTTTCTCGATAACAAGGAAATTGAAGAAAACGCACATCGCGCAATGTCGGATTACCAGATAGCCGCCCCGAGCTGCGAAACACCTGCCAAACTCCTCTCCGGAGGAAATATACAAAAGGTGGTACTGGCACGCGAACTTTCCGAAAACCCTAACCTGATTGTAGCTGTTCACCCTACATATGGTCTAGATATCGGCGCTACCGAGCAGGTAAGACAGGTACTCCTGATACAACGGGAACGAGGCGCGGCGACTTTACTTATCTCAGAGGATTTAGAGGAGATTATGACGATGTCTGATCGAATTTTGGTCATATTTAAAGGTGAAGTAATGGGAATCCTCGATGCAGAGAGTGCTGATATAGAAGAGATTGGGTTAATGATGGCTGGCACACGGCACAAGGGAGAACAATTATGAAGAGCCGCTTAGGTTTCAAGGTTGAAAAAAGAGCGATTGTATCCGGGAGCTTGGTGTTCTTCGTGTCTCTTTTTGCTATTTTTGCAGCACTCGTGGTAGCAGGGATATTCTTCCGGATTTACGGAGTTTCCCCCATCCATGCCTATCAGCTGATATTGAAGGGAGCACTTGGAAACAAATTTGGGTTGGCCGAGACAGTACGTCGAGCGATTCCTCTATTACTTTGCGGGGTGGGATTGACTATTGCCTTCCGTGCTCTCTTTTGGAACATCGGTGCCGAAGGGCAGCTCCTCATGGGGGCAGTTGCCGCAGCCGGAGTCGCTCTCTTTAGCGGGTTACCGGGTCCGTTACTTCTTCCTGCGATGTTCATTGGCGGGTTCTTGGGTGGAGCAGCATGGGGACTTATTCCTGCCATCTTAAAAGTGATGTTGGGGTTAAATGATGTCATAACGACTTTGATGATGAACTATATTGCCATATACTTTGTAGAGTGGTTAATCCACGGTCCATGGAAAGGACCTACTGCGCGTGGATTCGCCTATACAGATACTTTCCCGCGTGCTGCATGGTTGCCAACATTATATGGTACCCGCATCCACTGGCCGACTTTAGTTTTGGGACTTGTTCTTGCTGTTGTGATGTATATATTGGTTAACCGCACCAGGAGCGGGTTTGAAATCCGGGTTATCGGGGAAAATCCCGATGCAGCAAGGTTTGCCGGTATCAGCCGATTTAAGACGACCCTGCTCGTCATGCTTATTTCCGGAGGTTTTGCGGGATTGGCCGGAGTAGGCGAAATCGCGGGGATTCATCTGCGGCTATTAGGACCGACTCACATCTCCATGGGATATGGGTATACCGCAATCATCGTTGCCTGGCTGGCGCGACGCAATCCCCTGGCCGTGATAGTAACTTCGCTTTTATTCGGGGTTATCATGGCAGGAGGGGATGTAATTAAAGTATCACTTGGGCTGCCGTTCCAATTGATCAATGTATTTAACGGATTAATATTATTTTTCCTTATCGGAAGTGAGATTTTTCTTCGTTACAAAATATCCTTTTTTTTAAGGAGGTAGTTATGGGTTGGGAAACATGGATAATTACAACACTAAGTCGCTCTCTTGCCTACGGGACTCCGCTCCTTTTAGGAACACTTGGTGAGATCTACGCAGAGCGTTCCGGTGTGCTAAACCTTGGCGTTGAGGGGATGATGATTATGGGAGCCTATTCTGCCTTCACTACTGCTTATATCACTGGAAATCCGTGGCTGGGAATCCTGGTGGCAGCAGTTGTCGGTGGTTTATTCTCCCTGATTCACGCTTTTACCAGTGTGACATTAAAGGCGAATCAGGTTGTCTCCGGGCTCTCCCTCACCATGCTCGGCCTCGGTTTATCAGGTATGTTTGGACGGGGTTGGGAGGGTAAACCGCTTCCTGCAGCAATCCCTAAAATTACTATTTCCGGTCTCTCCGAAATTCCCTTCTTGGGACCGATCCTTTTCGAGGGGCAGAACTTGATTGTATATCTGGCGATCCTCCTCGTCCCCTTGTTGTGGTATATACTCTATCGTACGCGAATCGGAATTACAATCCGCTCTGTAGGAGAGAGTCCTGCCACCGCCGATTCATTGGGGATTAATGTTGACCGGGTTCGTTACGTCTGTGTTTTTATTGGCGGGGTCCTTGCCGGTGTGGCCGGAGGATATCTCTCGGTTGCCTATCGGCCTGCATGGACCGAGGGAATGACTGCGGGAACAGGGTGGATTGTTATTGCATTGACCATCTTTGCCTTCTGGAATCCGGCCAACGGTATGTTGGGAGCCTATTTATTTGCGGCTCTCTATCACCTGTCCTACCGCTTGCAGCCGTGGGTGTCACCGGAGCTGCTTAAAGCAATGCCTTATGCATTTGCAATTCTGGTACTGATATTTGTGTCCCGCGGAACATTGCAGAAGCGAATGGGGGCACCGGCTGCGCTAAGCTTGCCTTACACCAGAGGTGAGGAGTGAGTTCAACCAATACTTTCTATAAGATGTTTGCTTTTTTCTTAGTTATTTGATAAATTTATAATAGCGGTTGAAAGCTGCTAAAAATGGAAGGAGGTGCGATATTTAATCCTAAATTTATATTATTAAGTATTCTGGATAGTCTAGAACTGCACTATGCTGAATATATGGTAAAATAAGCAGTGAAAGTTGTAAAAATAAAAAGGCTGTTTGAACAGTCAATAATACAATAAAGGAGGTTTTAAAATGTTTACTCAACGAAACAAAATTTTATTAGTAACTGTATTATTTTTGGCAGTCATCTTAAGTCTTGCTTTGGTGACGATGGCTAAAGAGTATGTTCCGGGTACGCCGCTTAAGGTAGGGTTTATTTATGTAGGGCCTATCGGTGATCTGGGTTGGAGTTATGCACATGATGAGGCGCGGAGAATCTGTGAGGATACCTTCCCCTGGCTGGAAACAGTCTATGTAGAGAGTGTCGCCGAGGGGAGCGAGGGGCTTTACATTGACAAGCTGATCATGCAAGAAGGTTGTGATGTCGTATTAACTACCAGCTTTGGCTTTATGGATGGTACGCTGATTTCAGCACAGAAATACCCGGATAAGATCTTTGGTCACTGCTCCGGGTTCAAACGTAATCCTAATATGATGACCTATATGGCCGATTTCTACCAGATTTACTATCTGAATGGGTTGATTGCCGGAGCACTCACAAAAACAAATAAAACCGCTTATATAGGCGCTTTCCCAATCCCTGAGGTAAAACGCCACATGGATGCGTTTGCCGTTGGTGTGCAAGAGGTCAAACCCAAGGCTGAAGTACATGTACGCTGGATATACGAGTGGTTCAGCCCCACTGCGGCTAAAGAGGCTGCTGAGGCATTGATTGCCGATGGATGTGATGTGTTTGCATTTACCGAGGACTCGCCGACAATTGTGCAGGTTGCCGGAGAAAAAGGCTTACCGTCCTTTGGTCATTACTCCCCGATGTATGATTTCAGCCCTGAACATATCGTTTCCGGACAGATCGCGCATTGGGAAGCAGTTTATCTTGATTTCCTGTCCAAAGTCTATGCTGGTGCATACACTGCACACAACTCTGGAGATGTTGATTATTGGTGGCTTTTGAAGGAAAAAGCAGTGGAGATGGGAGCTAAGCCGGGTATGTTGATAAACCCTGTATATGAGGATGAATTAAAAGAGAAAAAGGTTAATGACCCCGTTCTGGGCATGATTAGCGTTTACGATCTGGTTATGAAACGGTTAGAGCAGATGTCTGATCCGTCGATGGTCTTTGATCCGTTTAACGGGCCTATATATGACCGTGACGGAAACCTGAAAGTTCCGGAGGGTTTACGCCTGTCGGTGTTTGAACTAACTACTATAGACTGGGCAGTGGATGGTATCGTCGGTCCCTGGGAATAGAATAAAAGTAACTAAATTCGGGCGGCAACCTTCACTAAAAGAAGGTAGTCGCCTTTTTTGTAAAAGCTTTCAGGCAAATATCAGTCATCTGGTGAAATATGGGATTTATTTTTTCTTCATCAATAATAACTTCCCGAGTCAGGTGATTAGCTACTGTAGTAAGTATGCTTCCCACTTTGACTTTCCGAAGGTAACCAATAATAAAAAGGGCGGAGGATTCATTTTCTACACTTTTCTCAGAATCCCGGAAAAAGTTTGTCCCGATATAGTCTGCTCTTTCAATATCTCCGGGAAGAAGAACCGCTTGATTCACTTCATTTTGTTTGCATTTTAAATGGTATTGAACCGATTCCATTCTTTTTCCTCCTTATGCACATTGTGTATTACTGGGTTCAATTCCCCTGATTCTCCTTTGAATGTTCCAATCTGTAGCTGGGCAGATTCAG
>CAZMLS010000050.1:0-11659 GCA_964567215.1 uncultured Atribacterota bacterium
ACCGGTGCCTCATAACCCGGAGTCAATCGCTTGTATGAATTTACAAGTGGATTTGTAATGGCGGTAAATCCTTTTGCATGTTTTAATAATCCACCTATAAAATATTTAGCTTCCTTACTTAGTTGATATTTTTCATCGGAATTGTAAAATGCGTTCTTTTCATCCTTAAATAACGATATGTTGGTATGCATTCCAGAGCCACATATTCCATATATAGGTTTAGGCATAAAAGTAACATGCAAATTGTGTTTTAAGGCAATCGTTTTACTCGTTAACTTTAAAGTCATTATTCTATCGGCAGCAGTCAGTGCATCACAGTATTTAAAGTCAATTTCATGCTGCCCCGGAGCGACTTCATGATGTGATGCTTCGACATCAAAGCCTAATTTTTCTAAAGCAATAACCATATCCCTTCTTGCTTCCTCTCCCAGATCAACAGGCAAGAGATCAAAATATCCTCCCTGATCATGGGTCTTTGTAGTAGCTTTTCCCTCTTCATCTCTGGAAAATAAGAAGAATTCAATTTCCGGTCCAACGTTTGCGGAATATCCCATATTTTCTATCTCTTTTATTACTTTTTTTAAATTATTTCTGGGACAACCTTCAAATTTCGAACCATCCGGATTATAAACATCGCAGGTAATTCTTGCTACATCTTTTTTTTCTTCCCAGGGATTTATAGAAAAAGTCGTATAATCCGGTTTTAAATACATATCAGATTCTTCCAGTCGAACAAAACCTTGAATGGAAGAACCGTCAAACATGATATTTCCATCAAGTGCTTTTTCCATTTCCCTGGCAGGTATTTCAACATTTTTTGGCATTCCTAAAATATCGGTAAATCTTAATCTAATAAATTTTATATTCAATTCTTTTACTTTCTTCAGGATCATTTCTTTTGTCATTTTTTTCATTTTATCTCCTTCTCAACCAATTTTAAAAAATTTTTCACAATTATACTCTTTTTCTTCTATTTTTACAAAATATATTGATAAATCGGTATCACAAATGTCGTATGAAGAAAAAATTATTCTACCGTGACACTTTTCGCTAAATTCCTTGGTTTGTCGACGTCCCTTTGCAGCCTATCAGCAATGTGATAGGCAATTAATTGCAAGGGTATAACTGTCAATATCGGATAGAATATATCCATCGTTTTTGGAATATAAAATACTTTATCTACGCTTTGGATAATTTCTTTGTCACCTTCAGTTGCAATAGCTAATATCTGTGTATCCCGGGCTTTAACTTCTTTTAAGTTATTAATCATTTTGCTATATACTTTATCTTTTGGAACAATTGCAACTACCGGAAAGTTTTTATCCAGGAGAGCAATTGGTCCATGTTTCATTTCTCCTGATGGATACCCTTCAGCATGAATATAAGAAATTTCTTTAAGTTTTAATGCACCTTCCAGAGCAATTGGATAATTAAGTCCTCGCCCCAAATAAAGAAAATCGTGAAAATCCTTAAATTCTTTGCTCAATTCATTAATTTCCGAATCTTTAAGTAAAATAATTTCTGCTTTCTGCGGTAGTTTTATTAATTCTGAGATGATTTCTTTAATTTTTGTTACGCTGAGACTTCCTAAAATCTGTGCAAAATATAATGCTAATGTATATATTGCCATTAACTGACCTATAAAAGCTTTTGTAGAAGCCACCCCAATCTCCGGACCTGCTTTAATGTACATAACACTATCTGCTTTTCTGCTAATAGTACTTCCTCTCACATTGGTTATAGCCAATATATGAGAACCTATTGCTTTACAGGCATTTAATGCAGCTATAGTATCAGCAGTTTCACCTGATTGAGAGATAACAATAGTTAAATCTCTTTTGGTTAATAGTATTTTTCTATATCTGAATTCGGAGGCATAATCCACTTCTACCGGAAGCCCGGTTAATTCCTCAAAAATATATTTTGCCACCAAAGCAGCATAATAAGAAGTGCCACATGCCAGGATAAATATTTTTTCAAAATATTTTATTTTATCCTGAGGAAAATTAAATGCGGATTGAATTAGCTTCTTTTCGGATAATTCAATTCTTCCTTCCAGATTATTACGTATTATCATTGTTTCCTGAAATATTTCTTTTAGCATATAATGTTTATATCCGCTCTTGTCTGTCATTTCAGCATTCCACTCAATTTCGTTGATTTCTTTTTCAATAATATTCCCGTAAAAATCTTGTATTTCTACTTTATCTTTGGTCACTGTTGCAATCTCTTTTTCCTCTAAATAAATTATTTTATTCGTATAATTAAGTATGGCAGTGATATCAGATGCTATAAACATTTCTCCGTTACCTATCCCGATAATTAAAGGGCTGCCACAACGTGACACCACAATTTTACCTTTGTCTCTGGAAGAAATAACCGCAATGGCATAAGATCCTTCAACCTCTTCCAATGATCTTTTTACAGCCAGGCTTAAATCGTTCTGAAAATTTCTCCCGATTAAATGAGGAAGAACTTCGGTATCGGTTTCTGATAAAAATACGTGCCCTTCAGATACTAATTTTTCTCTCAAAGGTAAATAATTCTCAATAATTCCGTTATGTACTACTACTATTTCTGAATTACATCCATCATGAGGGTGAGCATTCATTCTATTTGGCGATCCATGAGTAGCCCATCGCGTGTGACCTATTCCAATACTACCTTCAGGGGATCGATCTTTTAATAAAGTTTCCAATGCGGCTATTCTTCCACTGCATTTTACAATTTCAATATCATTATTTTTCATTACTGCTATTCCAGCAGAATCATATCCTCTGTATTCTAATTTTTTTAATCCGGATACTAAAATTGGTGTTGCCTCTCTTGGACCAATATAACCAATTATTCCACACATATTATCATCCTTTCTTTATTTAGAATTTAACAAAAAAAACAAAACCCTATCATCAATCCATAAAGGAAGACAATAGGGTAACTTCTACATCAATTAGAAATTTAAGCTTACAAGATTTAACTAATAGAAATAAATACAATATCTATAAGCCTATTAGAATCTTTTTTTAATCCCCAAACGGATTCTTACCATAAAAATCTTTTTGTGTCTACAATTACTTGCAGGGTTTGTAAATTTTTTAAGGATTGGTAAACCCAGGAGTATCCGCCGAATTTTCGATTGACTCCTTCCTCGTCAACTTATTCTGCAAAAACTATACCATCTTCCTACAGAATAAGTTCTGGCGCTTCTATTTAATTTTTTTAGATTTTATATTTCGTTATCACCTCCTTTTAATCTTCTGTTCCACTTGTCTTCCGTTTAAAATAGTCATTAATTCAAAACTCAAAACCTTTTTCTCTTAATTTTCTAATTTTGAGTTATAGTTTTGCATTTTGTGCTTTTCGTTTTCAGTTTTATTGCTAAAGACTATTAACAACTAACGACTATTCACTGTTTATATATTTTCTTTTTCAATTACCTCTTTTAAATTCTGAGATATTTTCTCTAATTTATTTTTATCTTCTCCTTCCAGAAGTACTCTGATTAAAGGTTCCGTTCCGGAAGCTCGAATAAAAATCCTGCCATTTCCATCAAGTTCCTCTTTGCTACCTTTTATTATTTTGCTTATATTTACATTTTCAAAGAAGCTCTTTTGATTTTTAGTTTTAAAATTTAATAATATTTGAGGATACTTTGTTACCACAGAAGCTAAATCAGATAAGGTTTTTCCTTCTTCTTTAATTACTTTTAGCAATTGTAGTGAACTCATCAAGCCGTCCCCGGTGGTTCCATGTTGCAAAAAGATGATATGACCTGATTGTTCTCCCCCTAATATAGCATTCGTTTCTTTCATTTTTTCAAATACATATCTATCTCCAATATTGGTTCTGATAACCTTGCCTCCTGCCGCTTCTATTGCCTTATCAAATCCCATATTACTCATAATGGTAGTAATTACTAGATTATTTGTCAACTGTTTATTTTTAATTAAATTTAAAGCACAGATAGCCATGATCTGGTCACCATCCACTATATTTCCTTTTTCATCTACCGCTATAAGTCTATCCGCATCTCCATCAAAAGCCAAACCTAATTCCGCATTATATTTCAAAACTTCTTTTTGCAATGAAGAAGTATTGGTGGCCCCACAATCAAGATTGATATTAATCCCATTTGGCTCATCGTTAATACTAATTACGTTTGCCCCTAAATCATGAAATATTTGAGGTGCAATTTTATATAAAGCTCCATTGGCACAATCAATTACCACCTTATAACCTTTGATATTCAAAAAAGGAGTAATTGTAGCTTTAATATGTTTAATATATTTATCCTTTGCTTCAGGTAAATTTTTTATGCATCCAATATTTTTCCCCGTAGGTCGATTGTTTTTAGTGTGATTTTCGAAATATATTTTCTCGATAGCCTCTTCTTCTGAATCTGAGAATTTAAAACCGTTTTTTCCGATATATTTGATTCCATTATTATCATAAGAATTATGAGATGCGGAAATGACTATTCCACAATCGGCATCATAAATTTTATTTAAATAAGCTACCGCAGGGGTTGGAACTATTCCTGCCTTTAACACATTAACTCCCAAAGAACATATACCGGCAATTAAAGCCGATTCTAACATATCCCCTGAAATTCTGGTATCCCTTCCAATTAGTATCTTGGAATCTTCTTTTTCTTTGAATAAATAAGCTCCGGCTCTACCTATTTGAAAAGCTGTTTCAGCGGTAATAGGTTCACGGTTGGCAATTCCTCTTATCCCATCAGTTCCAAATAATTTTTTCATTCAATACCTCATTAGATTAGTCGTTAGTGAATAGTGATTAGTCGTTAGCAAAGAAAGTATAATATGCAAATAAAGAAAAAACAAATTCTCGATAGTTGTCATTGGATATTTAGGTATAGGTTCGGGTTACAATTATAAGTAAAATAAGTCAATCAACCAATTTGCCAATTCGCCAATTAACCAATTAACTTCTGGTTTCCTTTCTTCATTCTGGATTCTGGTTCCTGGCTCCTTTATTTTGTTTTCTTCTTTTCTTATATACGCTATACGCTAATTAATGCTATTTATTATTTATCTTTAAGTTTACTTCTTCCGGTTCAACCTTTATTAAAGAAACACCTTCAGGAAGTTGAACTTCTAGTTTTATTTCCTGGTTGATTTTTAAATTTTCTGTAAATTCAACAAATACCTTGATATCTTCTTTTTCAATTTCATCAATTAAAATATTTTTTCCTTCAATAATTATTTCTGCATTTTTAGGTTCAATATCGCAAGATATAAATGGGGATGTATTTTCAATTTTAATAGGAACATCTCTCAGAGTTTTCTGAATTATATTTTCTTTAACTTGTATATTTACTTCAGTTAATTGTGGTTCTCCTTCAAGTATATATAATCCTTCAACTAATACGGGTGGTACCTTCACAGCAAGCGTCTTTGTAATTCCATTGACATCGATAGGAATTGTTTCTAAAAATTCCAAATCATTTATTTTGGAGTAATTACCATAAATACTTATTTCGTCCGGATTGACCAATATCTGAGAAATATAATAACCCGGGGCAGGTTTCCCGATGGTTCTTGGCTTGATAATCAATGTTTTTTCCGGATATCCACTGGTAATAAAAATTGACACTTCCATTATCTCCGGTTCTGTTTGCAGCCCCACGATTTCATCATCATTAACATCTACAGGTTTAACCTTTATTTTTAAAACGGTATCTTCACTTATTCCCGAAATATCAATCGGGCATACAATCTGCTTTATCAAATCTAATTTACTTTGAGCACCGGTTGCCTTTATTTTAGAATTTTTAAATTCAGGCGCACCAGCCAAAGAATATCCTTTTTTAGGAACTCCTATCAAACTATAAGTAATTTCCATAGTTTTAGTTAATATTTTTTCTACCTCTACTTTTATCTCAGAAGGAATAACCTTTATAATTTCCACTCTTTGGGGAGCATCTGTTTCAACTTTTATTTTATATATTCCAGATTCATTAATTTCAGAAAGGTTAATGATGCCGGTAATTTTATCAGAAGAAAGGTTGCTCAACATATTCTTAGATCCTTTGATGCCAATACTTATATTTTCAGGTATTTCTTTAATGACTAAATTATCTTTAAGATTACTTACGCCTAGAGAAACATCAATATAATTTTCGATTATAGGATTTTCGCCACTAGCAACATATACCCATAAAATCACCGCTAAAAATAGAGAAAGCAATTTAATATCAATATTCTTCAATAACCATTTTCTGATATCTTTCACTTACTTTCTCCTTCTTGTGACCAAAAATTAAATTTAGACACTATTTTAGGCTTATATAAATGGGACAACATCTTTTTCAATCCTTGTGCTTCTAAAGGTCTGGTAATTTTAGCATCAATGGCCACAGATATACCTCCGGTTTCCTCTGATACTACAATAATTAATGAATCTGTCTTCTCGCTTAAACCTAAGGCAGCCCTATGTCGAGTACCATATGATTTTTTCAAATCAATCCTTTCGCTTAAAGGTAAAATGCAATTTGCGCCAATTATTTTGTTTCCCCTAATAATGACTGCTCCATCATGCAAAGGTGAATCAGTCATAAAGATAGAATAAAGTAATTCGGGAGAAAATTCACTATTTAAAATTATTCCTGTTTCTAAAATATCCTTGAGACCAACTTCTCTTTCTAATACAATCAATGCACCTTTATGCTTCGTAGAGAGCATTGGGGTAACCATAACAAGACCATTAATAAGCTGTTCAACTTTTTTATCATCTTCCTTATGAAAAAAAGAAGAGTTTATTGAAAAACCTCTTCTTCCCATTTTTAATAAACCTCTTCTTATTTCCGGCTGAAATATGATTGGAAAAGCAAAAACCATCATGGCCATTGCACCTTTTAAAAGCCAATTGATGGTTCTTAGTCCTAATTGATCTGCAAGAAAAGTTGCGATAAAAAGAATAATTATTCCTTTTATCAGTTGTACGGCCGGAGTATCTTTGATTAACAAGATGATATTATAAAACAGAAAAGAAATAATAATGATATCAATGATATCTAATATCTCAAAACTTATGGGCATTTAAACTCCCTCTTAAAAAACATAGTTACATAAATAATTTCATATAAATTTACAAACACATCACTTCATTTATTATTATAAAATGATTCTACCTTTTTAGCAAACTTAAAACAGCTTAAAACAGTATCGAGTATATAGTATTAAGTATCGAGTAAAGAAAAAAGCAGAGAAAGGAATACAAGAAAATAGTATCGAGTAAAGATAAAGAAAAAAATATGTAAAAATAAAAGCAAAGACTATTTTTTCCTTTCTTAAAGCACCCCATTAAATTTATACTAATACAACACAGTATCGAGTATCGAGTTAAGAAAAACTATTCTTTTCTTTCTTAAACTACTCTACCAAAGTATACGCTAAATTAGGATAAATATGCCCGTATTTTTACATCACTAAGGTTAATACAGCATTTTGTGCGTGCATTCTATTTTCTGCCTGATCAATAACCACAGATTTTTCACTGTCAACAACTTCATCGGTTATCTCTTCTCCCCGGTGTGCAGGGAGACAATGTAATATAATCACATCTTCTTTGGCATTATCTACCAGTGTTTTATTTACCTGAAAAGGTTTAAAGGAATTTTTCCTGGTCTCTTTCTCCTCTTCAAAACCCATACTGGTCCATACATCGGTATAGATGATATCAGCATCTTTTACTGCTTCGTAAGGATCATTGGTAATCTCAATTTTGCTATTTATTTTTTTGGCATCATTTGTTGCTTTTTCTATAATTTCCGATTTCGGTTCATAATTAGCAGGTACACCAATGGTTATATTCATTCCAACCTTTACCGCTCCAAAAACCAGGGAGTTAAACACATTGTTACCATCACCGATAAAGGCTAATTTTAGATTTTTTAGTCTTCCTTTTTTTTCTTTGATGGTCAATAAATCACCTAAGGCCTGACAGGGGTGCAAAAGATCAGATAGACCATTTATTACAGGAACTGTGGCATATTTTGCCAGATCTAAAATTACCTTGTGACTGAAGGTCCGGGCCATAATGCCGTGAACATAGCGGGATAATACTTTGGCAATGTCTTTGGTTGCCTCCCTTTGACCTAATTTAATATCATCAGGCCCTAAGTAAATGGCCTGACCGCCTAATTGAATCATGCCGCTTTCAAAAGACACCCTGGTCCGCAAAGAGGGTTTTTGAAAAATCATTCCTAAAACTTTTCCGGCTAAAACAGGTCTCTTGTCATTTGAGTAATGTTTTATTTTTAACAATTCAGCCGTATTTAATATTTGATTTACTTCCTCTCTGCTTAAATCATCAATTGATACTAGATTTTTCCCTTTCATGTTTATCGTCATTATTTTTTCTCCTCTCTATGATAATATCTTTTTACATATTTAGAAGTAGTGGCAGCGAGCAAAGCCGGATAATTTAATTTAAATTTAATCTCATCACCAATTTTGATATTTCCATTAAAATCAGTTACATCAACAAGAAGATGATCACTGCTCGCAGCAATAATTTCTATTCCTTTTTTTAATGGTATTAAGCTGTTTAAATGTATATCTTGTTTCCCAATAGCAAGAATAGCTCTTTTCCTTAATCCCAAATCTTTAAATACCGGAATTTGCCCAAACGCATCTCTTCCAATGGTTCCAATAGGCAAGGAAGGTTTTAGTTTAAGTTCAACAATTTCAGCAGTTAAGATAAAAGTATCTTGATAGGTTCCCTTTAAATTCCGTAATCTAACATCGTCCTGACCTAGTAAAATTCCAACACCGATCCTCAATTGATTGATATTCTGTGGTATTTTATCATCTTCAATCAATTTTAAAACACTAGTGCTTCCACCGGAGATTATTTCAATGTGTATTTTTTCTTTCTCTTCTATTTCTTTGGCTAACATTACTAATTTACCCAAATTTTCCATGGTAGGCATTACTCCACTAACACAGCAAAAATTTGCACCTATTCCCATTAATTTTATATGAGGTAATTGTTTTATCTTCCTAACAGTGTTTACTGCTTCTTCAGGCATAATACCTTCCCTCAAGTCCCCCATATCTATCATTAAAATGATTTCATGCTCTATACCCGTTTTTTGAGCTAAATTGGATATTATTTTAAGCGTAGATAATTCGGAATTAATACTAATATCCACGTATTCAATCAACTGTTTTATTTCGCTGGGCATGGGAATTCTTATCAGCATCATCTTTGATTTAATTCCTGATTCTTTCAATTTTTTAATATTTTCTATCCTGGAATCTCCAAGAGTCTTAATGCCACCTTTAATCATAGCTTTAGCCACTCGCACATCCGCACTGCACCCTTTGGTGATACCTATAACTTCAATTTCTTTTTTAGCACACTTTTTTATTATTTCTTTTGTATTATTCACAATTTTATCCAGGTAAATATCTACTCTTGGATTATTTTTCATGATTCCATTCCTTTTCTTTACCTTTCAGTGTTTTAAAATAGGTAAATATTTTATGGTAAATTTAAAAAATATAAAAAAAAAGAGAAAGGCTCCTCTTCCATGTAAACCTTTCTCTTTTGAAAGTATTCAAAATACTTATCTTTTAGAAAATTGATATCTGGCCCGGGCGCCTTTTTGGCCATATTTTTTCCTTTCCTTCATTCTGGAATCACGGGTTAGCATTCCTTCTTTTTTTAAAATTGAACGTAATGAAGGATCAAATTGTAGAAGTGCTCTAGCAATTCCATGTTGTATCGCGCCTGCCTGGCCGGTAAATCCGCCTCCTACTACTTTTACAATGACATTTACTTCAGTTCTCTTATTAACTAATTCCAGAGGCTTTTCTACTATAGTTCCCAATATTTTTCTACCAAAATAATTATCTAGAGACTTGTTATTCACTTTTATATTGCCTTTTCCAGGAATTAACCAAACTTTAGCAATTGAAGTTTTTCTTCTTCCTGTACCGTAACTTTTTGCTTGCATTAAGGGTGTTGACCTCCTCTTTAATCTTTTAAATCAATGATTTCTAATTTTTGTGCCAGGTGCGGGTGTTTACTGCCTTTATAAATCTTTAATTTCTTTATTACTGCTCTTCCTAATTTATTATGCGGTATCATACCTTGAACGGCTTTTTTAATAACCATTTCCGGTTTTTTATTTAACAGATTACCTAAAGTAATACTTTTCAAGCCTCCCATATAGGGTGTATGATATTTGTAAATTTTTCCAGCTAGTTTATTACCCGTTGTTTTGATCTTTTCAGCATTTATAACGACTACATAATCACCCATGTCCATGGATGGAGTATAGGATGGTTTGTTTTTTCCCCTTAATATTGTCGAAATATTTGTGGCTAATCTGCCCAATACTTTGCCATCTGCATCAATTAAATACCATTTTCTGTTAATATCTTCTGCCTTTGCACTGTAAGTTTTCAATGTATTCCTCCCTGCCAATTAATTTCATAATAAATAACTATATATAATAATCTTTGTAATCTATCAATTCTCGAAAATAAAAAAATACATTATAAATTTTAATATAATAAAGGCCTAATGTCAAGTGAATTTAACAAATTTAAACTAGGCCTTAGTGAATTATGCTAAACGCTGTACGCTATATGCTATATAAATACCCTCGCTAATTATTATTTTAATCTCGTGTCCCTTTTTGATCTTATCTTCACTAATGACTAAATACTATTCACTAAGGACTATTTATACTTCACTTGCATTAAAAATAATCCCTTTGCGGGAACAATCTTATTGCCTTCTCTCCTGTTTTTTGTTTCCAATATCCCTTTTATTTCACGATAATCAATCTTGCCTTGTCCAACTTCTAATAAAGTTCCCACTATTACCCGGACCATTTTATACAAAAAGGCATTCGCTTCCATTTGAAAACATATTATTCTTCCATTTTCTTTTATATCAATTTTTTTAAAATCCCTGATCGGATTCTTAATACCACTTCCCGAACACGCAAAAGAAGAAAAATCATGTTCTCCCAAAAATAATTTGCCTGCTTTTTTCATTTCTAATATATCTATTTTGCGATAAATATAGTATACATACTTATTTAAAAGAAACGAAGGGTAAAAATTATCTTTGCCTGAATTAAAAATATAATAATGGTAAATTTTACTAACTGCACTAAATCTTGCATGAAAATCATTATCTACCTTTTCTGCTCTTTTAATCTTAATATCATCAGGCAATAGATTATTTAAAATGAATGGTATTTTTTTAATGGGAATGGTGCTATTGGTTTTAAAATTAGCTACCTGCCCAAATGCATGAGCTCCGGCATCTGTTCTACCCGAACCCTTAATTTTTATTTCTTCATTGGTCATTTTGGATATTTTTTCTTCAATTATTGTTTGAATACTTAAGAGGTTCTTCTGTCTTTGCCATCCATAATATTTAGTTCCGTCGTATTTAATAGTAAGCTTTATGTTAATCATTTTTCCCTTAAATTAGGTAATTAGGTCATTAGGTAGCCGGTTAATAAATCAAAGATTAAGATAAAGAATGAGATAAAGATAACAAAACGTTCTTTAATTAGCTAACCAGTTATTTAATCTTTATCTTAATCTTAATTGGCTAATTGATTAATCAGTTAATTAGCTAATTAGAGCATTCTATATTTTTTAAAATA
>CAZMLS010000051.1:0-11651 GCA_964567215.1 uncultured Atribacterota bacterium
TAATTGTGGAAAAACCATTTACTGGTTATTATGGACCACCAGGAGAAAAGAATTTTTTAGGTAATAAATTTCCTAAAGAAATAATGTTAAAGGAAGCTTTAGCCAGTGCAGATCGTATCCTTGAGACTGAAACTAAAAGCAAAGGGAGGATATTTTATGCCGAAAATTGGGTTTATGCACCAGCAATACAAAAAGAAGTTGAAATATTAAAAGAGACTAAGGGACAGATTTTATGGGCTTTAGGCGAAGAATCGCACAGTGGCTCTCATTCAGATACTTATGTAGTGTGGAGCCAGTCAGGAGGAGGTTCAGCGGTAGGGAAAGGCTGTCATCCTTTAACTCCCATTCTTTATCTAAAAAGACTCGAAGGTGAATTGCGGAACGGTAAACCAATAAAGCCTGCAACTGTAAGCTGTAGAACTCATGAAATAACCAGAAATCAAAATTTTATTGATGCTGGTTTCTTGCGGACAAAATATCATGATATTGAAGATTATGCCCAAATTCATTTAGTTTTTTCTGATGGAATGATTGCTGATATTTTTGCATCTGAAATTGTAATGGGAGGAGTTAAGAATTGGTTAGAAATTGTTGCCAACAATCACCATACATACTGCAATTTAAGTTGTACTAATGCTGTTAAGTTATTTAACCCTCGAGAAGATCAACTTAAAAATACCTACATAGTTGAAAAAATAGAAACTAAGCAGGGATGGAGTTTTCCGTCTCCCGATGAAGACTGGATGTTTGGCTATCCTCAAGAATTGAGTGATTTTATAAATTGTATTTTAACTAATAAACCTCCTCAATCTGATTCTAATTTAGCACGGGATGTAATTGCGGTTCTTTATTCTGCTTATGTCTCAGCAGAAAAAAATGGTTTAGAAGTAAAAATTCCACAAAGATAGAATATCTGAGGAGGAGGACATGAATAAACCTTATTTAGTTAAAAATTCTAACAAGATTGAACCTGTAATCTGCTCTTGTGGATTAAGTGTGAGACCTATAACTTGTCAGGATACATCTATTGCTAATCTTCATGTAACTCACATTAAAAATTCTCGTAAACATTACCATAAAAATTGTACTGAATTTTATTATATTATAGAAGGAAAAGGAAAAATGCAATTAGGAAATAGAGAAATTGATCTATATCCCGGAATAACCATTATGATTAATAGGGGAATAACTCATCGAGGTTATGGAGATTTTAAGGCAGTAATCTTTGGCGTCCCGGCGATAGAATATGATGATGAGTTTTTCGTGGAATAATGTTTAAATTAAGAAAAAATTAATAATTTAACAGTAAATGGGGAAAATTACTGATTAGCTTAAAGCTAAAAATATCCTACTTATCAATGGCTCAACAAGAAGCAAGAATTGAAAAAGGAACATTTATAATTAGTAAGAATTTATAATTACTTAGGAGGAGGATTGAGGGCAATTTTAAATATGTTTAAACTTGCGGGGAAAACAGCAGTAATTATTGGAGGAACAGGAATTTTAGGCTCTGCTATTGCTAAAGGATTAGGAAAAGCAGGGGCAAATATTGTTATTTGTTATCATATTACCAGCGCAGATAAGTTAATAGGTGAACTTAAAAAAGAAAAAATAATCTCAGAAGCTTATTATATAGATGTAATGGATAAGGAAAAAATAAAAGATTGTAGTGATAAGATAATTAAAGATTTTAGTAGTATAGATATTTTAGTAAATGCAGCAGGTGG
Source organism: uncultured Atribacterota bacterium (assembly GCA_964567215.1). Taxonomy (GTDB): domain Bacteria; phylum Atribacterota; class Phoenicimicrobiia; order Phoenicimicrobiales; family Phoenicimicrobiaceae; genus JAYEGH01. The sequence goes on from CAZMLS010000051.1 coordinate 1,728, forward strand.
GGAAGTTAAAAAAGCGACTACTTCAGAAGAGCTTAGTTTTTTTGATCTTCCTTCATCGGCATTGAAAAGAGTTATGGAACTCAATCTTTTTGGAGGAACCATTATTCCTTGCCAAGTCTTTGGAAGGACTATGGTAAAAAATAAAGAGGGCGGATCTATTATTAATATCTCTTCTATGAATGCTTTTCGTCCCCTAACAAGAACAGTTGGATATTCTACCGCTAAAGCTGCTGTAAATAATTTTACTCAATGGTTAGCAGTATATTTTGCTCAGAACTATAATAAAAAGCTAAGAGTTAATGCTATTGCTCCAGGTTTTTTTCTTACTCGACAAAATCATTTTCTTCTTTTAAATAAATATGAAAATTTTACTCCTAGAGCAAAATCCATAATATCTCATACTCCTATGAATAAGTTTGGTAAGCCCGAAGATCTTATCGGTACTTGTATTTGGCTTGCCTCAGATGCATCGAGATTTGTAACAGGGACAATTATTCCTGTGGATGGAGGATTTAATGCTTATTCAGGAGTATAAGATATAAATAATTTATTTATATGATAAAATAGAAAAGGAAATAAAAATACCTATGTTTGGGAAAAAGTTAAAAGTAGTCATAACTGATTGTAATCATCCTTCTGTTGAAATAGAAAGAAGAATATTGAGCGAATTAAATACTGAAGTTATTTTGTTAAATTCTAATAAAAAAGGAAATATCATAAAAATAGCTGAGAATGCTGATGGAATAATAAATCAGCGTGTGCCCATAACAAGAGAAATAATTAAATCGCTAAATAAATGCAAAGTTATTGCTCGTTATGGAGTTGGGGTAGATAATATTGATGTAAAGGCAGCAACTGAATATGGGATTATTGTAGCAAATGTTCCTGATTACTGTGTTGATGAGGTCTCCACCCATGCCATAGCTCTAATTTTAAACTGTGCGAGAGGAATAATTTTATTTAATGGTAAAATAAAAGAAAAAAGATGGGGATTTTCCCTGGCAACCCCCCTTTTTAGGACCCAAGGGAAAACTTTAGGTATCTTTGGTTTGGGAAGAATTGGTAGTGCAGTAGCTAAAAAATCTATAGGGTTTGGCTTAAAGATTATTGCTTGCGATCCTTACGTTTCTAAAACTAATACTAAAATAAAAATGGTTAATTTTCCTCAATTATTATCAGAATCAGATTTTATTTCTATTAATGCTTCTTTGACAGATGAAACATGGCATTCTTTTGGAGAGAATGAGCTAAGAGCTATGAAAAAGAGTGCTTATTTAATAAATACTGCCCGTGGACCTATTATTAATGAGAAAGCACTTTACCAAGCCCTTAAAAATAAATGGATTGCTGGAGCCGGTTTAGATGTCTTGGAAAAAGAACCACCAGATTGGAATAACCCTTTGTTAAAATTAGATAATGTAATTTTTACACCTCATAGTGCTTTTTATTCTGAGGAATCTTATATTGAGCTGAAGACGAGGACTGCTAAAGCGGTTTTATCTGTCTTAAATGGGAAGTTGCCTGAAACAATTATTAATCCGCAAGTGCTGAATGGGAAGAAATAAGAAGAAAAATAATGTTTTTAAAAGGGAGACTAAAATTTGAAAAAAAATAATTTAAAAGAAGTCTTAAAAGAAGGTAAAAATGTTTTTGGGCCTTTTATGAAATTTACTGATCCAGCTGCGGTGGAAATTATGGGATTAGCCGGATTTGATTTTGTAATTATTGATGCAGAACATGGTCCTATATCTATACAAAGTGCTCAAAATATGATAAGAGCAGCCGAAACTGCAAATATTACACCTATTATTCGAGTAGCTAACAATGATGAAGCTCTAATTTTAAGAGCATTGGATATCGGAGCCCAAGGGATAGAAATTCCTCAGATTAACAGTAAGTCCCAGGCGATAAAAGCAGTTAGATCTGTTAAATATGCTCCTCAGGGTGAACGTGGAGTTTGTAGATATGTACGTGCAGCGAATTATTCTTCTATGGATAAATTTGAATATTTCAAATCTGCAAATAAGGAAACTATGATTATTACTCACATCGAAGGAGTTGAAGGTATAAATAATTTGGATGAAATACTATCAGTTCCTGGTATAGATGTTATTTTTATTGGCCCCTACGACCTTTCTCAGTCTTTAGGGGTACCGGGACAAGTTAACAATTCCTTAGTAGTAGAAAAGATGAAAGAAGTGGTTTTGAAATGTAAGCAAAATAAAGTTGCTGTGGGAACTTTCGCAGATGATATAGAAACAGCTAAATTTTGGGTTTCATTAGGGGTGCAGTACATGTCTTTTTCAGTTGATGTAGGAATTCTTTATGAGGCGAGTAAGCAAATTATAAAGAAATTTTGAAAAAAAGCATATTTTAGATTATGTCGTAGGAGGAGAATTTTTTGAGGATTTGGTTATTTTGTTTTGTTAGTATATTTTATTTATGAATCGAGAAAAGAGCATATAAAGGACTTTATCCTTATTTAGTTTTATTAAGTAAAACGAAATTTGACAAAAATATGAAAAGATTGAAATATTCTGTTTATTGTGATAATATTTAATATATGAAAGTAAGTTTCATATAAAGAAATTTTCCCTACTTTAAATATAGATGGTTGTTAAGAGAAGGAAATAAAAATGCAAGAAAAATATAATGTTTTTACAATCCAAAAAGGGATAAACATATTGAATCTTTTTAAAAAATATAACAAATTGTCCTTTACTGATATTCAGAAAGATTTAAAATACAATAAATCAACCTTATTTCGGATTCTTTATACTTTAGAGAAAAATAATTATTTGTCGAAAGATAATAACGGGAGATATGAATTAGGCTTAAATATTTTCATTTTGGGGAATCAGTTATCCCGAGTAGGAAAATTAAGAAAAGCGTCAGAACCATATTTAAAAGAATTAACTACGAAAACTAATTTTACCTCTCATTTAGGAATAATAGAAGGACTGCAAGTACTTATTATAGGTAAGTATAATCCTTCGAATAGTAGTATAAAAATGGTTTCCCATATTGGAAGACCGGTTCCTGCTCATTGTACCGGACAAGGAAAGGCGTTGCTGGCTTATTCTCCCCGAAAGATAGTTGAAAAAATAATTAAAGACTATGGTTTAAAACGTTTTACTTTAAATACTATAACCCGGACTGATGATTTTTTTGTAGAATTAGAGAAAATAAGAGAACGGGGATATGCCATCGATAATTCTGAACATGAAAAATATATTCATTGTATGGCATTTCCTATTATGAATGAATTTAATGAATTAGAAGCGGCTATAAGCCTTACTGGATTGATGATGGATTTCTCTGATGAGGAAGTAGTTAATAAAAATATAAAATTATTGCAAAAAACAAGAGACAAAATAAGAGAAAAAATGAATTATATAAAATAAAACAAAATAAGAAAGGATTAAATATGTTTAAATTAAAAGGTGTTGTGCCTCCAATGATTACCCCCTTTGACAAGGAGGGAAATATAGATGTCGAAAATTTAGAAAAATTAGTTGCTTTTTTAAAAGATAGGGTTAATGGATTATATATCTGTGGTTCTTACGGTTCCGGTCCTATGATGTCAGTAGAAGAAAGAAAAAAAGTAACTGAAATAACTGTTAAAATTATAAATGGCAAAATTCCTATTGTTGCTCATACAGGGACTACGAATACCAGAGATACTGTAGAATTAACAAAGCATGCAGAAAAAGTTGGTTGCAATGCTGCAGCAGCAGTCGGTCCTTATTATTTTCATCATAATGAGGATAGTCTTTTAGAATTTTATGGTTCTATGGTAAAGGCAGTAAGTGCTGATTTTCCTATTTATGTCTATCATAATCCGAAATTTTCCGGATACGAAATTCCCCTTAGTACTATGAAAAAATTAAAAAAGATAGGAATTCACGGTATTAAAGATGCAACTTTTAATATTTTAACCTTTGCTACTTATATGCGGGAATTAGCCGATGATAATTTTGATATTGCTTTAGGAACCGAGGCAATGTGGCTTTCTGCCCGAGCATTAGGTGCAGAAGCTTATATTCCTGGTTTGGGTAATGCTTTACCTGAGATATGTCAAAAGATGTATAAAGAAGGGATAAATAATGATTTTGAAGCTTGCCGAAAAACTCAATTTATTATAAATGAACTTAGAGATATTATGTATTTAGCAAAATCTACTCAATTGGCTATTTATGCCATGCTGGAGATTCGCGGCATCATCAAGGCTTATCCCCGGTCACCTTTCGTACCAGCTAAAGAGAGTGAAAAAGAGGCCATCAAAAAGCGATTAAATGAACTGGGAGTTATCTAATTATGTATTTTGCAATCATTGATTGTGGAACAACAAATTCTCGAGTTTGTGTTTTAAATGACAAATTTGAAATAATAAAAAGAGGAACCAAGAAAGTTGGAGTAAGGGATACAGCTATTAGCGCTTCTAAAGATATTCTTAAACTAGGATTAAAAAATCTTTTAGAAGACACTATTTTATCTGCAAGTCTTAAAATTAGGGATATTAAATTTGCTATTGCTTTTGGAATGATTACTTCTGAGATAGGACTTATAGAGATTCCTCATAGGTGGGTGCCTGTTGGGGTGAATGATTTAGCATCTAATATTAAAGTAGTGCAGGATAGGAATATTTTTCCTTTGGACATACCTATAATATTTATTCCCGGGGTAAAAAATATCTTTAAAGAAAATTCTACCCATAAAGATATTCGTAAAATTGATTTTATGCGCGGTGAAGAAACACAAGCAGCTGGTTTATTATCTAATTATCCGGATTTAAACTTTCCAATTATAATGGCAGTACTAAGTTCACATACTAAATATATTTATATTAATTCTCAAAAACAAATAGTTAGTTCTTTAACAAATTTAAGCGGTCAAGTTTATGAGGCAATTAAAAAAGAAACCTCTATTGGAAAATCCTTGATTAGTGATGATAATCTTCCACCTGTTAATTACTTTGATCTCCAGGTAATCGAATCTGCTTATAATTCGGTTAAAAATGCTGGCTTTTTACGAACATTACTTATGCCACGTTTTATGGAAGTTTTATTAAAAAACACTTGGTATGAAAGGGATCTTTTTCTTAATGCAGCTATTTCTGCTGAAGATTTAAAAGTGCTGAATGAATTCTCTTTGTTTAAATTTTCTCTATTGGAGACTAATTTTGTTTTAGTGGGTCACTCTCGTCGTTGCCGTATATTAAAATATTTTCTCATTAAACATTATAATATAAAAAAAGAAATTCAAATTATTTTCAAAAAAGAAGAAATTGACCAATTAGGAATTAGTGGAGCAATTAGTATTGCCCAAAAAGCAGGATATTTGGAAGAAAATAAAAATAATTTAGGGGGTAAATAAAATGCAATTTGTACGTTTTCAACAAAAAGAAGGATTGATTGCTTATGGAATTTTAGAAAATAACATAATTTATGAAATTATAGGGTCTATTTACCAATCTTTTAGGAAAACTGGTAAAACTTTTAATAAACCTGAGGTTAAATTATTAGTTCCTTGTGAGCCTAAAAATATATATTGTGTTGGTCTTAATTTTCGAGAACACGTTAATGAATTAAATTTGGAAATATCTAAAGAACCCGCAAATTTTATGAAACCAGTTACTAGTGTTATAAATACAGGTGAAAATATTGTATATCCCGAAACAGCAACAAGGGTAGATTATGAAGGTGAAATGGCATTAGTTATTAAAGATAAAATAAAGGATATTTCTATAGAAGAAGCAATGGAACATATTTTGGGTGTAACTCCGTTTAATGATGTTACTGAAAGAGAAATGAGTTATACTACAAGTCAAGTAACATATTGTAAAAGTTTTGATACATTTACTTCCTTTGGTCCTGTTATTGATACGAATATTAATCCACAAAATGCAGTAATAAGAACATATTTAAATGGTAAAAAAGTTCAAGAAGGGTATACAAAAAATTTAATATTTTCTTGCGCATATATTGTTTCATATTTTTCAAGAAGCAGAACTTTATTCCCAGGAGATATAATCTCTACGGGCACACCTTTTAATGTGCTTAGTATGGAGGATGGTGATAAAGTAGAAATTGAGATTGAAGGGATTAGCCCTCGTTTGATTAATTATATTTATAATCCAAAATTACATAAAGACTAATTTTATTTGTTTACTAGATTTATTTTTAACTTTAATTTGCAACAAATAATAAACAAGGAGGGAGGGGATAAAAAGTAAAATTATATATCTTAAAGAAGTACTAAATAGTAGTATACAAGAACATTAAGTAAAAAATGTAAATTTTAGAGAGGAGAAATGAAAAATTATGAAAAAGTCAATAGTATTTGGTGTGATTTTGGTAGTTCTTTTTGCTACGATGAGCGTCTTTGCTGCTTACCCGGATAAGAGCGTTACAATTATTTGTCCTTGGGGTGCCGGAGGAGGTACTGATAGAGTAGCCCGTTTCTTGGCAGCAGAATTAGAGAAAGAATATGGAAAACCATTCACAGTAGTGAATAAAACTGGTGGAGGAGGAGCTGTAGGACATGGAGCAGGTGCCTATGCTAAACCCGATGGATATACTCTTACTCTTGTAACCCTTGAAATTGCAAATATGCACTGGTTGGGTTTAACCAAGCTTACTTATAAAGATCTTGATTATGTAATCCAAGTTAACGAAGATCCTTCATGCGTAATAGTAAAAGCTGATGCTCCTTGGCATTCAATGACAGAATTGTTAGTAGATATAGCCATGCATCCTGGTAAGTTTATGTTTTCCGGTAGTAGTGCAGGGTCAATTTGGGATCTTTCAAGGATAGGTTTATTTGATAAGGTTGGAGTTCCTGTAGATTATGTTAAATGGATACCAACAAAGGGAGCGGCTCCATCCATAGTAGAGTTACTTGGGGGACATGTTGATGTAATAACCTGTAGTGCTCCAGAAGCATCTGCTCAATTAGATTCAGGACAGCTTAGGGCTTTGGCAATAATGGCGGACGAAAGGAATCCAAAATATCCTGATGTTCCTACTCTTAAAGAATTAGGAATTGATTGGTCTTCTGGAACTTGGAGAGGAATTGCTGTACCAAAAGGAACTCCTGAAGAAGTTATAGATTCTCTTTATGGGAAGCTATCAAAAATTACTAATTCTGAAAAGTATAAAGATTTTATGTCTAAGAATGGATTTGGAATTAAGATAAGAAATTCTGAAGAATTTTCTAATTTTGTAGAAGAACAAAATACTACTTGGAAAAAGATTTTAGAAATTGGTGGATACTTAAAATAAGAATATCTCCGCCTCCCTTAATGGGAGGCGGACTTTTGAGGATTAATAATGGATAAAAAAACAAATATTTGGTTTGGAATAATAATTGTAGCTATTGCTATTTTTGTAATTATTGTATCATTAAGTTTTCCATCTTTTATAGTTGGAGATAAAAAATTTCCTGGACCAAATTTTTTTCCGGTAATATTAAGTATAATTTTAATTATTGCAGGAGGATATGAAATTTTAATTGCCTGGCGAGATATGCGGGCCAAAAAAGCTACAAAAATTTCTAAGGAATTTTTTAAAGACTGGGGCAATCAGAATGTCTTGATAATAATTTTTAGTTTAATTATATATGTTTTTTTTTTAGAATGGTTAGGTTTTTTCCTGGCAACTTTTATCTTTAGTCTGATTCTTATGATCCGTTTAAAAACCGGATGGATACGAGGGACAATTTTTTCAACTATTGCAGTAATCGTCATAATGTTATTATTTGTAAAACTATTTAAGGTTCAATTACCAGAAGGGTCTTTAGGAATTATTTTTTGGAGGTAAATTAGATATGTCACTGCCAAATATCTTTCAATTACATATTTTGATACCCTGGATTATATCAATGGCGGTTGGGATACTGGTAGGAGGAACTCCTGGGTTAACTGCTACTATGGCAGTAGCATTAATAGTCCCTATAACTTATTATATGGATCCCTTAGCAGGGTTAGCAATGATTTTAGGAGTAAGTTTTACTTCTATATTTGCTGGTGATATTCCTGCAACTTTTCTTAGAATTCCAGGCACACCAGCTTCTGCAGCTGCAGTTCTTGATGGTTTTGAGATGTCAAAAAAAGGGAAAGGTTCGCTTGCTCTTACTATAGATCTAATATGCTCAGCCACCGGGGGTCTTATCGGTGTACTATTACTTATAATAATTGCTCCCCCCTTAGCAAAATTTGCCTTGAAGTTTACAAATTTTCAATACTTTTGGCTTGGTATGTTTGGGCTTAGTATGAGTGCCGTACTTAGCAGTAAAAATAACATTCGAGGTCTTATATCTGTTGCTTTGGGATTACTAGTTTCCACAGTTGGTATTGATATTACTACCGGTTTCCCCAGATTTACTTTTGGTAATATCGAGCTTATGGGTGGAATTGGATTTATTCCCGTTATGGTGGGGTTGTTTGGTATTTCTGAAGTTTTTAAAAATGTAAAAAGTAGAGATCGTTTAACACAAAGGACTATACACGATAAAATTAATATATCTTTATTTAAAACACTGGCTATTGTTTGGAAGAGGAAGTGGACATTATTAAAATCATCTTTTATTGGAACTTGTGTGGGGGCACTCCCTGGAGCCGGAGCAGATATAGCAGCTTGGGTCGCTTATGGTATTGAAAAGAAGACCTCAAAAAACCCTGAAGAATTTGGAAAGGGAAGTATTGATGGAGTTATTGCTCCAACCAGTGCAAATAATGCTGCCTTGGGCGGTACTTGGATACCGGCATTGGTTTTTGGTGTGCCAGGTGATTCGATAACTGCTATTGTGCTTGGGGCAATGCTAATGTATGGGCTAAGACCTGGTCCCCTAATTTTTCAACAAAGCTCAGATCTTGTTAGAGGTATTTTTGCTATTGCATTAATTTCTCAATTCTTTTTGATTCCTGTCGGATTGCTAGGCATAAAAGCTTACGGTCAAATATTGAGATTACCACGAAATATAATTATGGTTTTTGTTTTAATATTTTCAGTAGTAGGTTCTTACGCAATTCGAAATAGTTTTTTTGATATTTATATAATGATATTTTTTGGAATAATTGGTTATATATTTGAAAATTTAAATGTCCCTCTTGCCCCTATGGTTCTTGGGATTATCCTTGGACCTATGATAGAAGATAATTTAAGAGTGGGATTAATAAAAACAGGAGGAAATTATCTTCCATTTCTGACAAACCCGATTAGTGCTATTTTAGTTCTTTCAATTATATTTACTTTTTTTGGCAATAATATAATTAATTTATTTCGAATGATATTTAGAAAAAATAAATAAAAGGGGGATACTTTAAAGTGAATAAAATCCTTGAGAGAATCAGTGAGCCGGGAATTGTCCCGGTAGTTAAAATCGAAAAAGCTGAAGACGCACTTCCCCTGGGGAGAGCACTTCTTGCTGGTGATATCCCTATTGCTGAGATTACCTTCAGAACTTCCGCTGCAGAAGAGTCAATTAAATCTTTAACCAGAGAACTTCCAGAACTTTTAGTTGGAGCAGGTACCGTACTGACCGTTGAGCAGACAAAAAAGGCCATTTCTGCCGGTGCTAAATTTATTGTTTCCCCGGGTTTTAATCCTAAAGTAGTCGATTATTGTATCGAAAACGATATTCCTGTAACTCCTGGCATTAATAACCCAACCCAGATTGAGATGGCTCTGGAGAGAGGAATTAAGATAGTAAAATTTTTTCCTGCTGAAGCATCAGGGGGATTATCACTTCTCAAATCCATGGCAGCCCCTTATACAGAAATAAAATTTATTCCTACCGGAGGTATTAACCAGAATAACTTATCTTCTTACCTATCCAATAGTAAAGTACATGCCTGTGGTGGTAGCTGGATGGTAAAGCCTGAACTTATCTCTTCCGGTAATTTTTCCGAGATTACCAGACTTA
>CAZMLS010000052.1:0-10312 GCA_964567215.1 uncultured Atribacterota bacterium
CTTCAGCTTCAGTTCAAGATGTCAGGGAAGCCATTGTAAAAGTATATGTCGTCAGTGATTCTCCGGATTATTATAATCCCTGGAGTATGCAGGGACCCAGGGGCGCTTCCGGATCAGGATGTATTATCGAAAACAATCTTATATTGACCAATGCACACGTTGTTAGCGATCACACTTTCCTGCAAGTTCGCAAATACGGAGAAACTACACGTCATCGGGCGGAAGTGGTTGCTGTTTCACATCAAACCGATCTGGCTTTAATTAAAGTAGATGAACCGGGATTTTTCGATAATGAACCCTTTTTATCCCTGGGTGAACTACCTGAGCCTCAACAGGAAGTCCTGGTCTATGGATTTCCCATGGGTGGTGATATGCTAAGCATCACAAAAGGTATTATATCCCGAATTGAACATCAGCCATATGTTCACAGTTCTTCGGCATTTTTAGCCGGACAAATTGATGCAGCCATTAATCCCGGAAATAGCGGTGGTCCGGTTTTGGTGGATAATAAGATTGTCGGAGTAGTTATGCAGGGTATTTCCTCTTCACAAAATATCGGCTATATGGTGCCAGTCCCGGTTATTCGCCACTTTTTTAATGATTTAAAGGACGGCAGTTATGATGGTTATCCAAGCCTGGGTGTAAGCATGCAGGATATGGAGAATCAGGGTTTAAGAGAATATTATCAGATGGAAAAAGACATGAGCGGCGTTCTGATTAATCAAATCATACCAGGATCTCCTGCCGATGGAAAATTACAAGTTGATGATATTTTTCTCTCTATCGGAAATTATGTAGTGGGTAATGATGGAACCATCGAGTTTAGAGATAACGAAAGGACTCAATTGAATTATATCGTTCAGGAAAAGCAGATAGGCGAAAATATTAAAATGAACATTTTAAGAAATGGCAAAAAAATATCCTTAAATGTGAATCTCCATCGCTCTTCAGAAAAAGATCGCCTTGTTTCCATGGAACAATATGAAACATTGCCTTCTTATTATATTTATGGCGGTTTGATCTTTTGCCCATTAAGTAAAAATTTATTAAATGTCTGGGGTCCGCAGTGGTATCAATCTGCACCCAGTGAATTAATTTATCTTTTACAGAACAATATTCCCGAAAAGGAAGATCAACAAGTTGTAGTTTTATTAAAAGCTTTGGCAGCCGATGTCAATGATGGTTACCAAAATGTAAGAAGCTGGGTAGTTAATACTATTAACGGCGAAAAAATATGGAATTTAAAAGATTTTGTCACAAAAGTTGAATCAACTCAGGATAATTATATTATATTAGAGAATAAACGGGACCAGCAAATTGTAATTGATCGGAAAATGGCAGAGAATACACATCGGGAAATTCTGGAAACCTACCGAATTCCTTTTGATCGTTCGGAAGATTTAATAAAATAAATATGGAGAATAAAAAAATAGTTGAAAAAAAAGAAAAGCCTTACCGTTTATAGGTCTTAAAAAATGATATTTAAAGGTTTCAAATTTGGATTATTATTACAGATTGCCATCGGTCCTGTCTGTTTTTTTTATTTTTCAATTAGCCGTAATTAATGGATTTTTTGTTGCCATGATTGGAATATTAGCTGTTTTTATAGTGGACAGTCTTTTTATATTTGGAGCCATCAAGGGAATTGCTGCATTATTGGAATCAAGAAAGATGCAAACAGTATTAAAATACTTCGGGTCTTTTATTTTAATGATTTTTGGTTTAAGCTCGATTTTAAATCAATTCGATATTAATTTTTTACCGACTTTAAGTGCACAAAATGTATCCGGTGCACACAATGCCTTTATTCAAGCTGCTATTATTACCATATCCAATCCCCTTACTATTATATTTTGGGCGGGTGTATTTTCAGCAAAGATTACTGAAGATAATTTAGGGAAGATGGAAATGTATTATTTTGGTATGGGAGCTGTGCTTGCAACCTTTAGTTTCTTATTTATTATTGCATTAATTGGAAGTTTCAGTATGACATTTTTACCTACTCAAGTTATACGAGTATTAAATATTTGTGTAGGATTTATATTGATTTTCTTCGGATTTAATATTTTGATGAAAAAATATACTAAGACATAATGCAACTAATAGGGAAAATGGTATGGGATAATTTTCTGTCATACCGTATGTTGAAAGATAATATGATAAAAATAAATAATAGAGTGATTAGATAAATTGAGAAGAGGTAGTAGGTTAATAATTCGGTAATCATTTCTAATTTTAATTTTTTTAATCAAAAAATAGGAGGGAAAGAGAATTGAAACTACGAAGAATGTTAAAAATATAGTTCGTATTAACCCTTAAGATTCGTCCTCTATTCTAAAGATATTCCAGAAAAAATGAATGGGTGGTACCATTTGGTACGGATTAAATCATATGCTCATGATAGCATAGCTATTAGAATCGTTTATAACTAATAAATTTAGGAGGATATCAAGATGAATATGTTTTGTTACCAATGTCAGGAAACAGCTAAAGGAAGTGGCTGTACCATCAGGGGTGTTTGTGGTAAAAGTGCAGATGTTGCCAAGGTACAGGATTTGTTGATTTATTTAGTTAAAGGTATTTCGGTATATAGTACCGGAGCACGGAAATTAGGAGTAGAAAATAAAAAAGTCAATCAGTTTATTATTAATTCAATGTTTATGACTATTACCAATGCTAATTTTAATCACCCTGTTTTTATGGAAAAGATAAAAGAAGGTTTAAAACTAAGAGAAGAAATTAAAAAACAATTTCTAGATGCAGGAGGGCTAATGCCTGAAAATTTACCTGATTGTGCTACCTGGAAAGCAGAAACTGAAAAAGAGTTTGAAAAAAAGGCAAATTCTTCCGAAGTCAGTGTGCTTGCTACTAAAAATGAGGATTTGCGCTCATTACGGGAACTACTAATCTATGGTATTAAAGGAATTGCAGCTTACACGGAACATTCGTTTAATTTAGGTTACGAGACTGAGTCTCTGGATGCCTTTATTCAAAAGGGCTTAACAGCGACAACTGATGATACTTTAACCGTTGATGAGTTAGTTGCCCTGGTATTGGAATGCGGTAAAAATGGTGTGGATGCCATGGCTTTATTAGATAAAGCAAATACAGAAACTTATGGAAATCCTGAAATAACTGAAGTAAATATCGGGACCAGAAATAATCCCGGAATATTAATTAGTGGTCATGACATGAAAGATATGGAAGAATTGTTAGAACAGACCAAAGGGACCGGGATTGATGTTTATACTCATGGAGAAATGTTACCGGCCAATTATTATCCCGCCTTTAAAAAGTACGAACATTTTGTGGGAAATTATGGAAATTCCTGGTGGAAGCAAGGCGAAGAATTTGAAAAATTCAATGGTCCTGTACTGATGACCACCAACTGCATCATTCCTCCCCGGGATAGCTACAAAGATAAAGTGTTTACAACCGGGACAGCAGGATATCCCGGTATGCGGCATATACCGGACAGAGAAAATGGAAAAACAAAAGATTTTGCTGAGATCATTGAGTTAGCAAAAAATTGTTCTCCTCCCGAAGAAATTGAAAAAGGAAAAATTGTAGGCGGATTTGCTCATCATCAAGTGATTGCGTTAGCTGACAAAGTGGTAGAGGCAGTCAAAAATGGAGCTATTAAAAGATTTTTTGTGATGGCAGGATGTGATGGCAGGATGAAGAGCCGGGATTATTACACTGAATTTGCCCAAAAATTACCTAAGGACACGGTTATTTTAACAGCAGGCTGTGCTAAATATCGTTATAATAAACTTAATTTGGGCGATATAGCCGGCATTCCCAGGGTGCTTGATGCCGGACAATGTAACGACTCTTATTCTTTAGCAGTGATAGCTTTAAAATTAAAAGAAATATTTGGCCTGGATGATATCAATCAGCTTCCCATTTCTTACAATATTGCCTGGTATGAACAAAAAGCAGTGATTGTTTTATTGGCTTTACTCTATCTTGGAATAAAGAATATTCATTTAGGACCGACATTACCTGCTTTTTTATCTCCTAATGTTGCCAATGTTTTAGTGGAAAAATTCAATATTGCCGGAATTGGCCAGGTCGATGATGATATAAAAATGTTCCTTGGCTAGAATACTGGTTTGGTTATAAAAATTATCCAGCAACTTGTCTATAATAGAGTTGCTGGATAATCATTTTAATATAAAGGGGAAGATATGAAAAAAATAGCTATATTATTTAGAAAGATACACCGTTATTTAACTATTCCTTTTGTGGTTCTAACTCTCTTGGTAATGGTTTTTACTAAGGATATGTCTATTAATGGTCTATTTTTTCGGCTGCAACGTATTTTTATGCTGGCACTTGCTTTTACCGGTGTATATATGTTTTTTTATCCTTATTATATAAAGATAGTTAAAAAAACAAAACCTTAAAAAGAGAGGAATGAAAAATATTTTTTATAAATAATTTTCTAATGCTTGGAGATTTTGAATGATAATGTGAGTATTATTATAATCAATTAAACCTTCTTTTTTCATCTGAATCAATTCCCGCGACAGAGAAGGCCGGGTGACACCAAACTGTTCCGCCATTTTTTGTTTGGACATGTCCAGGCGAATAGATAAGGTTTTATATTTTACATATTGTTCAATAAGGTAAAGACATAATTTTTGGCGAATGTTTTCCCCTGATAAAAAATGTAATTTATGATCAAGGATTAATATTTTTTCTGATAACAGGTGGAGAAGGTTACTGAGAAATTTTTTATTTTGAAAACATATTTTTATAATATTGGTTTTACTAATAAACATAATTTTCGTGTCAAGGGAAGCCATCACTGTAGAGGGAAAGGTATTTTTAGAAGAAAAGATGGCTACTTCGCCAAAAACACCGCCGACAGAGATTTGGTTAATTACAATCATTTTTCCTGCAGGATAGTTTTTTTGAATCTCCACTGCACCGGTTAGTATCAGACTAATTTGTGTTAATGATTCACCTTTAATGGCGATGATTTGGCCTGATTGATAATTACGGGTGTTATAGTGAGAGGACATGATAAAATCTGTGATTTCCTGACTGCTAAAATTTATAAATAGTTTATTTTTATTTAAAGCTCTTTTAAGGTCAAACATCTTTTCATCACCTTCAAATTAAATAGAAACCGTATTTCAAGATATTCTTTATCCATTATAAATCATTGTAAACATAATAAAAATATTATTATAGAAAAGTATCCGGAGCCAGGCTTTGCAAGTTTATAAAAAATGACATAATGGACGAAAAGTTCGACTATCTTCCACTCATATGGGAAGTTAGTGATAGGTTAGGTTTAGTATAGTGGTTTTTGTAACTGATAGTTATGAACTTTTGAAGGCCAATGAAATTGTTCTTGTTCTCATTGGCCTATTTCTGTTATACGCACAATGTTTGTGATATGATTCTATAGAGGAATTGATTTAGGGAATCTTCCGGATATTTAGTTGATTTCATAATATTTTCTAAACTAAATAGAAATGAATTGTTGCACTGATAAAAATGATGTTTATTAAGTTTGTAAAAATTCTTTTTAAACGAAATAAATTCCCAGAAACATCCGAGAAGAATTAAGGTAAGACTTCTGAATGGGCAAATTAGAAGCGTTCAAGAGATTGTAAAGAAAATGTGAAACTATTAGAGTATCTGCTGAGAGGATAGAAAAAGTTAAGTTTATTAAAGGAGGATTATAGATGGATAATAATGATATCTTAATTAGATTAAGATATGCGCTAAATATAAAAGATATTAAAATGGTAGAGATATTTAAACTCGGTGGCCTTGAAGTAACGGAAGAAGAAGTACGGAAGATGCTCATAAAATCAAAAAGCAGTTACCACAATGAAGTTGGTAATCATGATGAAATAGAAGAAAGGGTAGAAAATATAAAATGCAAGAACAGCACCTTGGATTCATTTTTAAATGGCTTTATTATATTTAAAAGAGGAAAACAAGATACAAAACCAGAGCAACCCGGAAGACCAGTACTATCTATAAAGAATAGTGAAAACCTCAATAATGTTATGCTTAAGAAATTGAAAATAGCGCTATCTCTAACAAGTGATGATATGCTTGATATTTTAAAAGCAACAGGAGTAATTGTAACAAAAGGAGAATTAAGCGCTTTGTTTAGAAAAGAAGGTCATAAGCATTATAAAGAGTGTGGTGATAAATACGCTAGGAAATTCTTAAAAGGCTTATCTATAAAAAACAGAAGATAGCTTTTATTCAAACATATCAAGCATGATTACATAAAAATTCTTGCGATATATGGAAGAGAAAAAGTTCAACGATGAATTTAATGATGATTAATGCCTTGACCTACCTGAAAAAAAGAAAACCTAATCAGACAAAAAAATAAGGCAATTAGCGTTGAAGATATTTGATATATACTTAGCCTTATTTCACAATGCATCATTACAAATACAAGCTGAGGTTTTGAAAAATTTAAAAGAACCGGATGGATACTCTTTAAGGCAATTGTACAGATTGACAGGGTTGACGGTCAATAAGATCTTTAGGGCTTGAAACAAAAAACTGTCACTTGTTAGATTATTGATTGGAGGGAACAGGATGATTCAAAATTTAGAAGTTAACAAGAAAAATGCTATTGAATTTTACAGAATGGCTTATATGAGTGAACCGGCTGAAGCGGTTAAGCGATATGTAAGTGTTGAGTACATACAGCATAATCCTGATGTGGAAAATGGCAAGGAGAGTTTCATTAGATACTTTGAAAAAATGGCCAATGAATATCCTAATAAGGACATTGAATTTGTTCGTGCAATCTCAGAAGATGATCTAGTATCAATTCATACCCATCAGACTTGGCCGGGCAATGAAGAATATGTGACAATGGACTTCTTCCATTTTGACGACAAGAGGAAAATTGTTAAACACTGGGATTCCATTCAAAAAATTCCTGATGAATCTAAATGTGGTAATCAAATGTATTAATCCAATATATGAAATAGAAATGCCTCCTACCCGTTTTCTATCCAAATATGATATGGATACAATTATTACAAAAATGACTCAAGTATTACATATTGAAAAAAAGATAATCTTTGATAAAAAAAGAGGAAACCTGAATCGTCCTTTGGCCATCTATCTCATTAAACGCTTCACCCCGCTTTCCTTATCTGAAATAGGCAAAATTTTCCAGATGGATTATTCAGCTGTTTCCCAGGCTGCTAAAAGATTTGAACAAAAAAGCGAAGTGAATGACGAAATAAAGGAGATAGTACAAAAGGCGGTAACAACCTTAAAGGAAGAATGAATGTCAAATGTTGAGACCTGACCCCTTTATTGCTTTCAAAGATAGTAGTTTTACTAAATTAAAGGATAGCAAAATTTCTTAAAAATACTTAAAAAATTTTCCATAAAAGGAGTATTAAGATAGAAAAATGTCTAAAGTTATACTTATTACCGGTGCAAGTACAGGTTTGGGAGCAGCAACTGCCAGGATATTGGCTCCCCAAAATAAAATAATTGTGCATTATTATAGTTCTAAAGAGGCAGCTGAGAAAGTTGCAAAAGATGTTGAGGAAAACGGCGGAGAAGCTTTTCTTATTCAAGAGGATTTAACTTCTGAAGAGGCTTGTATAAGATTGGTTAGAGAGGTTGCTAATAGATATTCTAAACTTGATATTTTAATTAATAATGCTGGAGGTTTGATTCGTAGACAGGCTGCACAAGAATTAGAATGGAGGCTGATGTTAGATACCTTTTCTTTAAATACATTTTCAGCTATGAAGATATCATCTCTTTGTATACCTTTACTGGAAAAAGGAGAAGATCCAAATATTATTAATATAAGTTCTATTGCAATGCGTCACGGAGCTCCAGGAGCCACTATTTATGGAGCATGTAAAGGAGCGATTGATTCTTTTACCAGGGGATTAGCTAATGAGTTAGCTCCTAAAATTAGAGTAAATGCAGTAGCTCCGGGTGTAATCGATACCCCATTTCATAAGAAAGTATCTACTCCGGAGAAAATGAAAAAATTTAAGGAAATTACCCCCATCAAAAGAATAGGAGAGGCAATTCATATTGCAAAAACAATAAAATTTTTAATTGATAATGATTTTATTGCAGGAGAGACTATTGATGTGAATGGTGGTTTGTTTATGAGATAAGTTGCCGAAAGAATAGTTATTATTTTAATAAAAAAATAGATATATCTAAGAATCGAAATTGATTAATTTTTTAAAACTGCAAATAAAATATATGGCAATTTTCCTATCATGAAAATAATCCAAGTCGCACTTGTATAAAGTCAAATATAGTATCTGGAATACTAATCGGGCAGCATTTTTCCAAGCCTTTGAATCCAGGTGATGAGTTAGCCTCACAAACCTTAAAATGTTCTCCATCAAATAATAGGTCAATACCTGTAATATCTAAATCTAATATTCGTGCGCTTTCGGTTGCCAACCATTCGATTTCTTCATTCACCGGATATTGTTTTACTTCTCCGCCACGTGAAAAATTGGCCTTAAAACTTCCATCTTTTGAAACTCTTTCCATGCAGGCAATAATCCTTCCACCGACAATAAAAACCCGCAAGTCTCTACCTCGACTGTTATGAATAAATTCTTGTATGATGAAATTTGTAGTTGTTTTTGCTGTGCCAATCAGCTGCATTAAATCCTCCAGATGTCCTTTGCTTTCACATAAAAATACACCGCTACCCTGGGCACCGGATATCGTTTTGACCACCGCCGGAAAACCAATTATCTTCTCAATGAGGTCAATATTTAACGGAGAACGTGCAAGCATGGTTTTGGGGACAGGCAAATTACTGGCAGCTAATATTTGCTGTGTATATAATTTATCTTTGACTGTTTCAATACAGGCGGAAGAATTAAAAGTGGGCACCCCCAATCGTTCTAAGTGACGAATGATAGCTAATGAAAAATAGGGTGTCTCAGCTCCCTCTCTCGGTAATAGAAATTGAGGTAATTGGATTGGTTTATTATCCAGGATAATACTTTTTTTATCTTCCCGGGTTACTATTAAATCAAATTGGTCCGGTTTGAAAATATGTAATTTAATATTTCTCTTTTTGGCAACTTCCAGAAAACGTAATATTTCATAGGAAGCATCTTTTATTTCTTCTTCTTTTATTTTGCTAAGAATCCATCCTTCTATTTATTTCTCCTTTATTGATAAGATTTTAGAAATTTGTGTAATAAATAGATAAAGATCATCTTACGTTATTTTTAGGTGATAGAAATTGAGGATGATTAGTATATAGATATTACATAATTCTATATACAATTTAATGAATCATTTGTCAATAACAAATACGACATTTTTATTTAAAAATCAAATTGTAAACCAAATTTAATTTCCGTACTACTTTTTTCCAATTCAAATGTATTGATTTCCGCATTAAAGGATAGATCCGGCTTAAACTGATAATCAATACCAAGGCTCCTAGAGCTAATTCCATCAAGGGAAGTGGAATAGGTAAGAAAAAGGTCTTCATTGATAGCTTTGCCGATTTCTACTCCCGTTGTCTTAAAATTCATGTCATAAAGGGAGCTCGATTCAAGGTTTTTGTTATAGAGGGTCTCTATTCGAAAAATGTCTAATCCAAGATATCCTGCTATTTGATCTTCAGCTTTTTTGAGAAAACCAATACTTAAACCTTGAAAAATCAGATTAATAATATCTTCTTTGAATAATTCTCCTACCTCTCCCTCTGATAGATTGAGAATATTTTTATTCAAAGTCAATAAAGACAGTATTTCTGGCTCCGATAAAGCAGGTTTGGAGGAAAGTGATACTTGAGGAGAAGAAAGATTTCCGGAAATAATTAAAAAAACAGTAACTTGGCCCACTTTAGCATTAGCCTTGATATCCAATAACACATCTGGACCGGTAAATTCATTTATTAACATTTTACCTTCGGTAAATTGGAATTTCTGTTCAAGAAAAACAAAATAACCTTTTCCGACGGATAGTTGTCCGGTAAAAATAGGCTGAGATAATTCCCCTTTTATTTTTACTTCTCCCCCTAATTTTAAATCAATATTTGGCGCTTTAAACTGAAAATCATTTAATATTTTTACAAAAAGGTCTAAATTAACCTTTGAAAACATGAGAGAATCATTTTTCCCGGGATCAAATTGAAAGTTCGGAATCCCATTTAATGTTCCTTTAGAAAAAATAAATTCACCTTTTATTTTAGGAGAATCAATAGAACCATTGATTTCTGCCTGGAAATTTGTTTGGGCTGTTAGAATATCCTGATAGATGAGTTTCCCGCCTTCATTCCATATTTTAATTCTAAGAT
>CAZMLS010000052.1:10412-11608 GCA_964567215.1 uncultured Atribacterota bacterium
GAATTCTTTATCCCAGAATAACTGAATAAAGCTTAGATCTGTATTTTCCAAGCTGACTTTAAAATTCAATGGCAGTTGATTAAAGTCTTGTTCTTGATTTTCTCTTTTTTCAGAGACAATAAATGGAAAGGGTATTTTTCCTTGAGCTATGATTTTAAAATCCTTTTGATAAGTAATGATTAATTCTTTTATTTCAAATTGGTTATCTTTCCAATTAATTTTACTTTGTAGATTCTGAAATTCAAAATCACGGAAATAGCCATCTTCGATTTGAACAGTCGTAGAAATGTCGGGCTGATCTAACGAGCCCATAAAAGTTCCGGAAATATCAAGTTTCCCTCTAACTTCTTCCTTGAATTCAATAAGTTGAGCCATGCTTTGCAAATCAAATTCTTTTGCCTGAAATTCGATATCCGCTAAGTTTTGAGCCATATTAAAGCGTCCTTTTGCTGAAAATTCTCCTTTCTTCTGTTTTAGTGCTAATTCGCTAAGGGTGATGACAGGTCCTTTTTTTTCTAAGGTTGCTCTTAATTGATGTTGTAAGTCGGCTTCGTGCTCAAGGGTTGAGAATTGAGAATTTAAAAGAAATTGCTGAGTAGTTAAATCACCGGTTATTTTTAGGTTTCCATCTATTTTTGAAGGAAGCATATTACCTATTTTTAATTCTCCAAAATCAACCATATCTATAAATTGATTTAAATCATTATGGTTAAAATCGATATCCAGGAAAAAGGGAGTATCTCCTTTTAAGACAGCTTTCCCTTGAGCATTAATGGTCATTTCTTCCTGCTTAAAATTCAATTCTTTAAGTGTAAGCTGGTAATGATTTTTTATCCAGTCTACCGAAAGCTTTTGTTCTAAAGGGGAAACACTTTCAGGAGGAATGCTGTCCGGTATTAATTCAAATAAAATATTACCATTACCTAGATAATAATTGCTCATAGAAAATTCTTCCATGTTTAGTTGACTCTCCATGGAAAGTTTCGGCCAGCTACCTTTTAAGCTTACGGCACCATAAGTCCATCCGGATAAAGGTTCTTTTATATTTAATAATTCGCTTAAATAGCTCATATCCAGTCTGTCTAATTGAAATGTTACATCAACTTGTTTTTGTGTATCCTTTTGCAGGTCAACCTGTCCGTCAGCCGTTAACTGAAGTCCATGATTGCTTAAAGAAATGTTTTTAAAATGCAATT
>CAZMLS010000053.1:0-11577 GCA_964567215.1 uncultured Atribacterota bacterium
AATATGGAAAATACAGATTTAAAATTTTTAAAGTTATTTTTTAAAGATGACTTTAGACAATTGAGCGGTCTTGCCAATCTTAGCTTAAAATTGTCCGGGACTTTAAAACAACCCCTGTTAAATGGTTCTATCACTTTAGCTAATGGAGAAATGGAATTTTATAAATCGATTCCCAAAATAAGTAACTTAAATGCCATGGTTCGATTAGAAGATAATCTATTTAAAATAACAGACATGGATTTTCAGATAGATCAAATTAAGATGAATGCTTCCGGAGAACTTACCTTAAAAGAGTTAAAACCTCAGGATTTACGAATTAAGTTGTGGACCCATGAACAGGAAATTCTATATGAAGATATTTTTAACGGACTGGCTGATCTTGATATAGAAATATCCGGTCTTTTAAATTCTCCCCAAATAAAGGGAATAGCAACACTTTCTCAAGTAGAATTGAATTGGAAAGAAAACAAAGAATCATCTTTTGATTTAAACAAGATTCTTTCAGAATTAACCGATTTGAAAGGGGATGTTGATTTGGAAGTAAAGACAACAGATGGTTTTATTGTTGAAACAAAAGATTTTAAATTGCATTTAGCGGGAAATGTTATAATTAATGGCGAATTGTCTTCTCCACGATTAAATGGTCAATTAAATGTTGAACAAGGATATATTGACTTTTTAGATAAAAAATTCCGGATTTCCAACGGTAAAATAATTTTTCCTGATTCATGGGAAAAAGAATTAATTTTAAATATGAATGCAAAAACTAAAATAGATGATATTGATATTTTGTTACATTTGGGAGGAAGCCCTTCCCAGCTTTCAATTACTCTTGATTCTTCTCCTTCCTTAGGTGAAAGTGAAATTATTTCTCTTCTAATGTTTAATAAAAATTATGCCGGTTTGACAGAAGGAGAATTAGGGGAAGTATTAAAGGAAGAGATGATTAGTTTACTTGCACAGGGATTAAGTTTGACATTTCTGAATCAAATAGAGAATGAAGTGGCAAATACTTTAGGATTAGATGAATTTAATATTGAAACAATATTTAAAAGTGAAAAGAATCCCGATTTAGATCAAACCAATAGAGTTTCTTTGGCGGGCTTGGCTTTAAAAGTGGGAAAATATTTTTCAGAAAATTTCTACCTGACATATTCTGCTCCCTTGTATGAAGCGGGAAAAAGTAATCTTGAATTTGAATACAAGGTAAAAGACGATTTAACTTTAAGTTCTCAGATAGGTTCGACAGGTTCGCAGGATGATGAATTTGAATTAAAATTTGAATTACAATATGAATTTTAATAAAATAAAATGGGGTCAGGTCTCAACATTTGACATAACTTACTCCTAAATAAGACAGCAAAAAATGTTATGTCAAATGTTGAGACCTGACCCCCAATCAGAAAATTTATTAAGGGAGGCATGAAATGCAAAAAAATAGGAATAGGAATAGGAATAGAAGAAGTAAAATGATTTTATTAGGGCTTTTAACCATTTTATTTATTTCAATTAGCATGATCACAGCTTTAGCTGCAGATCAAGGGAAAATAACAGCCATTGTGGTAAAAGGAAACGAAAATATTTCAAAAGATTTAATCATTTCCCAAATTGCTTCAAATTTAGGAGATTTATTTTCCAAAGATAATATTGAAAAAGATGTAAATGCCATCTATGAATTGGGTTATTTTAAAAATATTAACGTAAAATTAGAAGCGTTTCGTGATGGCTACAAAGTGATATTTGTTTTAGAAGAATATTTACCGGTTGATGAAATAATTATAGAAGGCAGTACTACGGTAACCGTAGAAGAAATGCGGGATGTAATGGTATTAACCGAAGGACAAATATTTAGCCAGAAAATATTAAAAAACGACTTGAAACGTGTTTCCCAAATTTACAAGGACAGAGGCTTCCTCTTAATAAATATTAAAGATGTCAAGTTTGACAATGAGGGAAAATTATGGATTACAATTGCTGAAGGAATGTTGGAGAAAATAGTTATTGAAGGCAATGAGAAGACCAAAGAAAAAGTAATTACCCGGGAAATTAATATTCATCCCGGTGACTTGTTTGATTTTAATATTGTAAAGAAATCTTTGCAAAAAATATATAATTTGGGCTTTTTTGAAGATGTAACCATGAGACTTGATCCGGGGAGTGAGGATGATTCAGTCATTTTAGTGATTAAAGTGATTGAAAAAAATACCGGAAAATTTGGTGTCGGAGCAGGCTATAATTCCGAAGAAGGTTTGATAGGGTTTACTAGTTACGAAGAGAATAACCTTTTTGGCGGAGGTCAAAAAATTGAAGCTGAGATAGAAATAGGTACTAGAACAACTTATAAACTTTCTTTTCTTGAACCCTGGGTAGGAGGTACTCCTACTTCTTTAGGATTTGAAGTGTATGATTCCATGCTTCACAAGGAAGATAAAGAAGATGATGTAATTATCGGAGAATATGATGAGGAAAAATTGGGTGGAAGGTTGATTTTTGGTAGAAAAATAGGTGATTCAATCAAACTTGGTCTGGAAGCAAAGACCCAACGTGTATCTTATGATTTAATTACAGGTGTTCTTCCCGAAGACACTAATGAAGGATTGACAAATAGTATCACACCAAGTATCACCTATGATACCCGGGATGATGTATTTGATCCTACTTCCGGAATGTATCATAGTTTGTCTATGGAAAAAGCAGGAGGTTTTATGGGAGGTGATTATAATTTCACCAAATACAATTTGACCCTTAGAGCTTATATTTCCACCGACTTCATTGGAGATATATCAAATGTTAGAAGTATAAACAAAATAACCGAAAAATTAAGTGAAGGAGTGCTGGCATTTAGAGCTATGGGAGGTATCGCAGATACTGATTTACCGTCTTTTACCAAATACGAAATAGGGGGAATGGCTACCTTAAGAGGTTATGATTTAGGTGAATTTTCCGGCGACACATCCCTGGTCTTTAATGCTGAATATCGTTTTCCAATATCTGATAATTTTCAAGCAGTAGTGTTCGCTGATTGGGGCCAAGCCTGGGATTACGGAGAAAGCATTGACTTTGAGGATTTAAAATTTGGTCGGGGAGTAGGTGTTCGGTTTGATACTCCCTTAGGTGCGATTCGATTGGATTATGGAATAGGTGAATCAGGAGTGGGAAAAACATATTTTAGTATCGGACATACTTTTTAATTAGCCGATTAACCAATCTACCAATTAATATAAGTTGCAAGGTGCAAATACAGTAATGAGTAACAAGTGATAAGTGACAAAGAAAAAGATAAATGGGACAAATGCGGGATTTAAGATTGGTCATTAGTAAAGAAAATAGAAAAATAAATTTAATATTTTTTATTTTATATACCGTATAATATACGAAAACCTAAATATAAGGACAGACCTGGTGCCTGTCCGTAAAACTAAATTTCCAGGAGGGAAACAATGCAAGTAGCAAAAAAAAGAACAGGATCTCAAGTAATTTTCATTTTACTATTTTCAGTAATTATTTTATTATTTTTAGGCACTCTAAATATTGAAGCAGCCGGTGCAAAAATCGGGTTGGTTAATTTAACCCAAGTTATATCTAATCATCCCTATACCCAGAAAATTAATCAGGTAAGTTCAAGTCTAAGAGATGAGCTTCAGAAACGGCAGGAAGAATTAAATAAGCAGGGGAAGGGTCTTGATGAAACCGAACTTAAAAAATTAGAAGATAAGTTTAATAAAGAATGGGAACCAATTAAAGAAAAAATTATTGCAGAGATGAAATCATATCAAGCTGCCCGTTATTCTGATGTTATCGAAGCAATAAAAGTAGTTGGGAATAAAGGAAAATATGATTTAGTAATAAATAGCGAAATAAAAATTCCTGCAGGATCCGATATTCTAAATTATCCTATTGCTCTTTATGGTGGAGAAGATATTACCCAGGATATTATTTCCGAAATAAATATAATTCTTGAAGAAGAATCAAAAAATAAGGATAAAGCGCAATAATTTTTAAATTATTTGCATAACAATAAAGTAAGGGCAGGCACAAGATCTGCCCCTTGTTTTTTTATGTTTATTCTTTGTATTTTTCTTTGCCTGGGGACTGCTAGGCCGGACGACCGGTAAACTAACCAACCGGCTAACTGATTTATTTAGTTTTATCTTAATTGGTAAATTGGAGAATCGGTGAATTATTTTATTTCTTGTATTTTCTTGTTTTAATTGGTAAATTAGCTAATTGGCTAATTATATTATCTTATATTTTCTTTACTAACGACTAATTTAATTAGCCAATTAACCAATTATCCGATTTACCAATTGGAGAATTAATCAATTGTTCAACTAGTCGATTGTATTATCTTGTATCTTGTCTTTTCTTTACTAACGACTATTCACTAACGACTAATTTAATTAACAAGGAGTTTATTTGTGCAAGGCATAAAAACCGAAAATTTAGTAAAAATTTATCGAACCAGGCGGGTTGTGAACGAAGTAAGCCTGGAAATTAACAAAGGTGAAGTGGTGGGGCTTTTAGGCCCTAATGGTGCCGGTAAAACGACAACATTTTATATGATAGTAGGTTTGATAAACCCCTATAGAGGAAAAATATTCTTTGACGGAAATGAGATTACTAATTTACCCATGTTTCAAAGATCTCGAATGGGAATAGGTTATCTTGCACAGGAGCCGTCAATATTTCGTAAATTGACTGTAGAGGAAAATATTTTTCTAATATTAGAATCGATAGGAATCAAAAGAAAAGAACAAAAAGAAAGATGTTATTCGTTATTGGAAGAATTAGAAATAACTCATCTGGCTGATTATAAAGGATATATGCTTTCAGGTGGAGAAAGACGTCGTGTGGAAATAGCTCGAACATTATCCAGCTCTCCTTCCTTCATGCTTCTTGACGAACCTTTTACCGGAGTTGACCCTATCGCTGTTTATGATATACAGGAAATAATTGCCTATCTGAAAAAAAAAGGATTAGGAATATTGATTACCGATCATAATGTGAGAGAAACTTTAAAAATAACAGACAGAGCTTATATTATGCATAATGGAAAAATATTGACACATGGAACTCCAAAAGAAGTGTCTAGTTGTAAGATAACACGAAAAATCTACCTGGGCGAAAAATTTAATCTATGAATTAGTGAATAGTCGTTAGTGAATAGTATTTAGTAAAAAGATTAAAAAAATAAGTAAGAAAGTATAAGTTATAATATGAAAATAAAAAGCTATGAAGATTTAAATATATGGAAAAGAAGCATAGTAGTAGTTGAAGATATATATAAAATAACTAAAAATTTTCCCAAAGAAGAAATATACGGATTGACCAGTCAATTAAGAAGGTCAGCTGTTTCAATTCCATCAAATATAGCAGAAGGATTTGCCAGGTTCTCTAATAAAGAATATAAACACTTCCTATTTATTTCTCTGGGGAGTTGTGCTGAATTTTCTACTCAAATTATTATTGCTTTACGATTAGGATACCTAAATACTAAGGAAGCTAATCAATTATTAAATGAAATTGATGAGATTAGTAAAATGACTATGTGCTTAATTAAGAAATTAAGTACTAACTAACTATTCACTAACGACTAGTTCGCTTTGCATTTAATGCTAACGACTAACGACTATTCACTAACGACTATATGGACGACTGAAAGGAGTCCAAAGACATGTCCAGTTTTATTTTAATTTTTGCTTTGATTGTTATCAGTGGATTGATTGCCGTTGCAGGTGATTGGGTAGGTCTTAGAACGGGTAAAAAAAGAGTTACTATATTTGGATTACGTCCACACCATACTGCCATATTTATTACCATCCTTACTGGTATATTGATTGCTTCAATTACAATTTCCATTCTTTCCGTTGCTTCCATTGATGTTAGGACTGCTTTATTCGGAATGGAAGAATTAAGGGAAAAACTTTCTAATTTATCGCATGAAGTACAAATTCAAAATAGGCAGTTATCCAGTACAAAAAAAGATCTGGAAACCAGAACGGTTCAACTGAAGGAACTCGAAGAAAAATATCAAAATTTATCCAAAGATATTATAGAAAAAACTGATCAATTAGATGAGCTTATTATTACCAAAGAAAATTTATCCGAAGAGAGAGATGCTTTAAATAAAGATATTGAAGAATTAAATGCCACCATACAGGCTCTCTATTCAGGGATTGCCTGGATAAGAGAGGGAAATGTTATTTTTGGTCCGGATGAGCAGATTGCTATTAGCATTATTCAGGGCGGTAAACCGATTGAAGAAGTAAGAGAGCAGTTGCTTAAGTTTTTAAATAATACTTCTAACATCGTATTGGCAATGGGAGCTAAAAAAGACGAACGGAGTAATCAGGTTTTTATTATCTCTGAGCAGGAATTTAAAGACATAGTACAGAAAATACATGAAAATGAAAAGGAGATGATAGTCAGACTCTTGTCTTCAATTAATGTTATAGAGGGAGAACCTATTGTAGCTCATTTTAATCTTTTGGAAAATAAATTAATCTTTGAAATAAACGAAGAAATTCTCTCTGAAGAAATAGAAAATCCGGAAGATACCAAGGAAGTGGAAAAACAACTTTTTTCACTCTTAAGAAAAGTAAATATTTTAGCAGTAAAAGAAGGGATTATTCCAAATCCCAAATCCAGTTTTGTGGGTACAATTTCAGCTATTAATTTTTATCAAACCATTAGAAATATTATAGAATCTGAAACCAATATGAAAGTCTCAATTATTTCGCTTAATGACACCTGGAGTGTAGGACCATTAAAAGTAAAAATGGAAACTACACCTGTTATTTCCTAAAATTCTTCCTCTTCTAATTAAAAATAATTATTTTATTAATGGTGCCGTTTTAATATTTCTTTAGTATATAGCATTACAAATTATTTAGCCCTGGTCTGATTTCATTTTTGTATTATCGCTTAATTTTTTTATAAATAACTTTTTTTATCCTCTTTTCATGGTTTTTTATTTTATAATGATAAATAATTGTATATTTTACAATATTTTCCTTGACTTTATATCATTCATGCAATTATAATAAATCCAGTAAAGTAAATAATTATTTAATTTTCCCCAATTAAACTGCAAAAAAATAAATTTTTTAAAAAAGATTTGAAAAAAAGAAGGATTTTTAAACAAGGGTGTAGTATATATATCGATATAGAGATAGAGAAAAAATGTAATTTAAATTTTATCATCTTAAATTAGTTAAAGTAGGAAGAAAGGAGGTGAAAAAATACTTGGACCTGCTTTAGTTGAAACAGATGATAGAAAACCGGTTAGTAAGCTGAAAGAGAAGATATTAATGAGGGAACTTTGGATACTCAATTAATGGATTCTCCTTAAAGCGAAACTGACTGGAAATTTAAAAAAAAACCAAGGAGAAAAAATGAAAAAATTAGTATTAGTATTAGTATTAGTTCTTGCTTTTTCTTTCACAGCATTAGCTAATCCGTTTGTAGACGTTCCTTTAAATCACTGGGCATATGACTCAGTCCAAACATTAGCCGCTCAAGGCATCATTGTTGGTTACCCTGACGGCACATTTGGTGGAGCAAAATCCTTAACCCGTTATGAATTTTCCGAAGCAACTGCTAAAGCATTAGCAGTAGTCGATAAAATGGGTTATGCCTCTGCAGAAGATGTAGCAATATTAGAGAAATTAGCTATCGAATTTGCTGACGAATTAGCCGGCTTGGGAGTAACCGTAGCTGACCTGGAAGCTTCTTTTGGTGCACAATCAGAAGCAGTTGCCGCATTAGAAGAAACCGTTGCCAAATTAGACAATTACTTTGAACCTGTTGTAGTTAGCGGTGACTTTACCGCGCTTTATACCAAAAGCGTTGTTCCAATGGCAACCGCAACTTTAACTGATGAAACAGATCTTACTTTCACAGCTACAATCAATGATGAGACTACCGCTGGAATAAACCTATATGCTGTTGATGTACTTTCCGGTACACCTGTAATAACCTGGGATAGTTTCTTTATTGATTACGCAGGCGAAGATTTAGCCTTAAGAGTTGGCGAAATTTTTACAGATGATCCTGGAGCTCTTGGCTTAGGATTAATTTATGCCTATGATACTTATCAGGAAGAATTTAACGGTTTCTGGGCACAATGGATGTGGGATACAGACAATGACCTCGGCGAATGGACCATGTTTGCAGACGTAGAAGATTTTTATATTGCAAACGTTACCTTTGCTGTTGGCGATGAAGATGAAGTAGCAGTAGGTGTTACCGCTTCTTATGATGTATTAGCTGTTGGAATGGCCGGAAGTTTAGATTTAGCATTCGCATTGGGTGATGATGATGAAACAGCAGTAGCTGTTGAAGCTGGTGTATTCTATGGTACCGCATTATCTTATGCAGGCGCAATGACCGTGGGTACTTCATTGGACGATTTAGGTTTATCAGTAGATGCTCATTATGTCACTGCTGGATTTGTTCCAACAAATAGTGATTTTACTGATAACACATTTGGTGTTGGTGTTGAAGCTACCTATCCATTAACTGATGAACTTGGCGTAACATTAAATTGGAATTACGATATGGATACAGCGATGACAGCTATCGGTCATGATGTAGAACTTGATTTACTTTACACAGTTGATGCTGATACAGAAGAAACTGCAGAATTAGACGTAAGTTACAGTATATTTACTGGTGTTGCTTCTGCACAAGCTACATACATGAACTACCCGGTGGACGAAGACGGAGAATATGTTTTAAGTGGTACAGCTGTATATGATTATCCTGTAGGTACATATGTTGGAGCAGTTACCTTAGAGTATGATTTAGCTGAAGATATGGATCTTATTGTAGAAGGCCGTGTTGACAGTGATGGTGCTGCTATTTGGAGTGCTGAAGCTCAATTAGTCTATACTTTAGCTACTGATACAGCTTTGACTCTTGATTTTGAGATGAATGATTGGGATGACGATATTAATGATTATGATGACTTAGTCATTTCTGGAACAGCTGGTATCGTAACTGCTGAACTCACAGTAGAATTTTAATCTAATAAATTAAAGTTAGATTCCTAAAAATAACCCCCGGAATTTTTCCGGGGGTTATTTTTTTTGGAAAATATTTGCGGAATCTACGGAATCATATTATAATAAAACAGTATCTAGTAAAAACTGTATCGAGTATATAGTATGTAGTATCGAGTCCAAGAAAGAAAAAGAAAAAAATATAAGAAAACAAAAAATCGATCTTAAATCCCACATTTGTTCCTTACATCTTTTTCTTTATTACTTATCACTCATTACTCATCACTGTATTTGTAACCCGCAAAACTATAGGCTGTACGCTAAATAACGACTATTTACTAAAGACTAATTTAAAAGGCAGGTGGAATCAATGTTATTTAAAAAATCATTTTCTTTCCTAATGGTCATCATTTTTATTTGCACGACTATATTCGCTCAATTTTCCTGGGCAGCAGATGCATCTGACGCAACTTTACTTGAAGATCTAACATTAATAGAAACTACCTTGTATAATCAGACACAGGAAAAACCTTTAATTGAAAGGGTCGAATACTTAGAAAAAGAATTGGTAGGCAGAACACTTCCGGGAACCATTTCCAGTAGGGTGAAGCAATTAAAAGAATTTATTATTCTGGGAACAGTCGAAGACCCGTCAATTATTTTTAAGATAAATGTTTCACAATGGATACTGGAAGATAAAATTACCTCAGAATCCCTGGCAAATCGAATAGAAAACCTGGAAAGTATTTTATTTGGAGAGATATCTAATGATGTACTGGCCATGAGGGCAGAAAGTATTTTTGATGTATGCTTTAAAGAAGGTAAACCACTGGTAGAAGAAGTATTAATTCCGGCGGGTACGTTGATACCAATCCGTTTTTTAACCGAATTAAGCTCTAAAAAAAATGAAACCGGAGAAACTTTCCCTTTTCAGATAACTGAAAATATATTTTTAGAGGATAAATTAATCATTCCGGCAAATTTTACAGGATTAGGTGAAATAACCAAAGCCAAGAAGGCTACCCTTTTATTACAAGCAGGAAAATTAGAGATAGAGTTTGGATCTGTTCCGGCTTTAGATGGTTCATTACTTAATTTAGTATTAGGAGAAGAAGCAGAGGAGGAAAATAAAAGAATCGTTGTTGCTGTTGGTGTGGGAATTTTAGGATTAGTTGTCTTTAGTAATCCTGTAGGATTAATTGTCGGAGCTTTAGTTCCCGGTAAAAATGTTACCATAGAAGAAGAAACTGAAATGTTCCTGCAGGTTAAAAGTGATACCACGGTAATAGCCCTGGTACAGTAAAACAGTATATAGTATTTAGTATATAGTATATAGTAAAGAAGCCAGAATAAATTCTTATCTCGTGAATCATATCTTGAAAAATAGTGGATAGCCTTTAGCTGATAGGGGCGGGGCGTATTGCATACGCCCTCAGATGCTCACATCTGTTTCCTCCCCATTGAAGGGGGAGGATTAAGGTGGGGGTTTTACTAAATACTATTCACTAACGACTAACGACTATTTCAATATTCCACAATTGCAAAAGTCGAATTATTCGGGTAAACCTGAACATCTTGAACAATTCCATAACCATAAACCCAATTTTTTACATAGAGGTAGGCTTCCTGCAAACTTACTTCTGTATTAAGATTAGTATCTGCCGGATAATTGCCATTATAGCCACAACCATCACATAAAGCCATGGTAAATACACCGAAGGGATCACCTTCTTGAGGAATTAGCTCGTAACAATATTGATAATAATGACAGGAAGTAAGAATTTTATACTGGCTGGTAGTTAACAGGCCTTTAGATTTTTTCTGCGAAAAGATATTAACAACTTCTTCATTAAAAGATTCTATTTTCTCTTGAGATATCGATACTTCCTCTTGTCCTTTTCCGATAAATCCACCGGAGTGACAGGAATCAAGAAACACCACTTTTGTTCCCGAAATAGAACTTAAAGCATTTTCCAGTTCATTAACGCTGATGGCTGAATCGATATAAGAAGTAATATCAGCAGGGCAAATGTAAGAAGTGCCTCCTAATAAACTTCCGTGACCACTAAAGTAGAAATAGGAAATATCGTTGCTATCTGCTCCTGAGAAGGTAGAAGAGATGCTTTGTAATATATTTAATTTTGTTGCCTGCCAGTCTTTCAAGTTGTTAATCATCGAAAAAGTAGTATTTGATGTTCCAAATCGACAGTTATTAAACACTTGCATCATCTTGTTCACATCATAAGGTGGAGCTGATAAGTCATTATCGCTGCCTTGAATATAATCTCCCACTCCTACACACAAAGCACGATATACTACTTCATTTTGTGTAACTGTACCGACTGTTACTTCTATTGTATCAGTTTTAGTTATTGTATTTTCTGTGTAAGATATTGTAATAATGGAAGAACCATCAGATACAGCCGTAACGGTCCCGTCATTGCTTATGGTAGCACAATCAAGGTTACTTGAAATGTAATTGCATTCAGAAAGATTGATATTATTTGAACTTGAGTCAGAATAATAAGCAGTAACTGAGCTGATAGTTTGTATTTCTCCTGTACTTAAATTCATA